>JAKLHJ010000063.1 GCA_022710205.1 Patescibacteria group bacterium
CGTGTGCCGCTATGTAAATCTGAGAACTATCAAAGAAAAAGAGGGGGATGGGGACTGCGGAACTATTAAAATTAAGGGCTATTCCTTTCTCTTTAGCCAATAATTGATATTCGGAAACAATATTTTCTATAACCTTATTTATGTCATTCAACGTAAATCTAAATCTGGCCTCTGCGCGCCCCACGCTTATAGCGGAAAGCGTATCGTTAATAAGGCTGTTGGCGTTCAAAATCGTGCTCTTGCCCAAAGAAAGTGCCTTATATTCATCGTCTGTGTAAGAAGACATGCCCTTTTCCTGAAGCTTGTCGAATATCCAACTCAAATTAGTGATATAGGCACGTAATTCATGAATGACCGACTGACTGAAATCCTTTTCGGCAATGTCTTTATTGCCGCACCTAGAACATGAACCCCAAAAAAGTCTGGCCAGGATAAACCCCACCACAAAACCTGCACCTAGATAAAAAATCTCTATCTGCATATACACTATTATATGTTATTTAAAGAAAAATAATATATAGGTTATCCTCTGTCTTTGTTGTGAAAATTCTTATGGACCTCCTTCAGCTGTTTGTCTGATACGTGGGTATAAATTTGTGTCGTAGAAATATTAGAATGGCCCAACATAACCTGAACGGACCTTATATCCGCCCCATTTTGCAATAAATCAGTAGCAAACGTATGCCTTAAAACGTGCGGTGTAACTTTTTTTGAAATACCGGCCTTAATTGCATACTTTTTGATCATTCTTTCTATGGATCGCGGTGTTATGGCCATAGAATTGCTTATTTTGCCCGGGTCACGATCCATCCTTACAAATAGCGCATCATCCACGTCTCCTCTTTTGTCCAGATAGGCCTTTATTGCGGACTTAGCTTCTTCTGACAAGAAAACCACCCTTATTTTACCGCCCTTACCGCGTATAGAAAATTCATCCTTTTTTAGATCGACACTATCGCGGGAAAGGGAAGCCAGCTCAGAAACACGGAGTCCGGTGGAAAAAAGAAGCTCCATTATGGCCCTATCGCGCAAATCGGCCAAACTACCGCCATTTGGGGCTTCAATAAGCCTTTTTAATTCATCTTGGCTTATAAGATCTAGGTGTCTCTCGCTTGTTTTGGCCAGTTCTATCTGGTCAGGGGACAAAGAGGACACTTTTCTCTTCATTAAGTATTTTAAGAACACCCTAAGCGCAATAAGATGATAATTTTGGCTATTTTTCTTCATTCCGAGGCCTCTTTCAGAGCCGGGGCGCCTATTTAACCACAGCCTAAACTGGCGAACGTTATCCTCTGTTATGTCTTTTGCCGATTTGGCTTTAATAAATTCAAAAAAACGGCTCAAATAACGGTCGTAATTCTCAACCGTCTTCAAACTGCGCCCCTTTTCTATTTCAAGATATTCCAAAAACTGCTTTTTTAATTCTGATATGCTGTCGTTCATAAACTTAATTATAGCACGCCCCCACACCATAACGAGGCGATAACTGTATTTTGTCGCAAAAATGCGGTATTGACTTTGGCCGATTAAAGTTTTTTGTGTTAAAATTTGTATAGTTAAACTAAAAAATAAAACGAATGGACGACGCACAAAACACACAAACTCAAACTTCTTCAAACAACGAACCCACCAAAAAAATGGAAGCTATTTTAGCCATGGAGGGGGAGGAAGGAAGGGCCAGAAGAGAAAAGGAGGAACAAGAAAAGAAAGAGGCGAAAATGATCGCAGACCTAGAAGCGGAAAAAGTGGAATTAAACAACAAACGAACCAATCTCTCTAAATCAAAAGAAGAGCTCGAACTACACTGGATAGATCTTTCCGACAAGAAGACGGCCCTTCAAGAAATTCTTAATCCTATTTTGGAAAACGAGGCAAATCTGGAAAAAAATGTTCAATCCAAGAATCAGGAAGAGCACGCGACGGACGACCCGATACAAAGACAGAGGTTTGAAAAAGAAAGACAGGCGTTAGAGGCCGAAAGAGAGAAATTAGAAAAAGAAAAATGGGGGATAGAAGACAAAATGGGAGAAATTGATAAAGAGATGAACGACAATAAGTCCAAATACCAAGAACTTCTGAGAGAAGAGTATTCTATCATAGACAAGATTAGCGAAATCGACAAAAGTATAGAAAGCGTCAGGAAATAAATTAACCCTGTTCAGTAAAATTTTTATTTTTTAATAAATAAAAATTTAAAAATGACGTTCATTGTATAATTAGGTTTGGGTTTAATAATTATAATTTATAGAAGGGTAATTAATTTGTTATTAGTCATTTTTTACTAAACAGGGTAAATGGCGGATCAAAACAACAATCAAAATTTATCTGTCAAAAGATACGCGGCCAGGATCGCCATGGAAGGCGAAGCTGAAAAGGTGCGAAGAGAAGCCGAAGAAAAAGCGGCCAGAGATAAAGAGATTGCGGCCGAACTGATCAAACAAAAAGAACTGGATAAAGCGGCCGCGGCCGAAAGAGTCATTAAAGACAAGCTTGAAGAAGAGGCAAGGGAGAAAAGAGCCGCAGATGAAGCTTCTTCAAAAATAAAAACTGAAGTAGAAAAAATAAAAACAGTCGGAGCTCAGATAGGAACATTGAGAACACTCAAGAGAGATATGGATGAGCTTATCAGAAATCAGAGCATATCACTGGCCAGAATTGCGATGGAAGAGGACGCGAGGAGAAGGGCCGGAGGAGCGACTGGGCAACAAACTAGAAACTGGTTAACGTTATTGGCTAGCTTAATATTGATTGCGTCCGGACTGGGAATCGGCGGATATATTTATTTAAATTACAAACCTTCAGAAGAAAATATCCCCTCAACAGAGACTGCGGAAAAAACTATTTTTCCTATTACGATAGAAACCAAAAAAGAATTATCTTTAAGCGGTCTCCCTTCGGAAAAAGCAATCTCTGAAATAAAGAACGCTGTTTCCGGTAGCGATGTCGCGGCGGGAAACCTGCAAAGAATTAAATTAACGAAAAAGTCAGACACGGGAGATGCGGCCGATATAACATCCCAGGAGTTCTTCACAATAATAGGCTCATCCGCGCCCGGAGACCTGACACGCTCGTTGAACAAAGAAATGTTGCTCGGAGTTTTGAATACTTTGATCGGAGCAAAAAGCGGCGTGCTTATATTCAACGTTGAATCTTACCAAAATGCTTTCGCGGGAATGTTAAACTGGGAACAAGGGTCTATGGTCAAAGATATATATGAGACAGTAACCTCAAATTCCGCGGACGACTTCCTGATAACAAAAAAATTTGAGGACTTGGTGCTCAATAATCAAGATACGCGAGTTCTGAAAAATGAAAATGGGGAAACAGTGCTAATATATGGATTTTTGAACGGTCAAAATTTAGTAATTACGGGGAAAACAGAGGTTTTTAATGAAGTTGTTACAAGATTCAGAAACTCGCTAAACCAATAAAATATTAGACAGGCGTGTGTGTGTTTGTTAATATCTAAAATATAGATTCCGTAGTGAAATTTTATATGTAGTAATTCAATTAAAATGGATACAAAAATTTTTAAATCAAGACTAGAGGAAGAAAAGAGAAAAATAGAAGAGGAGCTATCCGAAACCGCCGTTAGAAATCCAAAGAATAAAAATGACTGGCAAGCCGTAGAACCGTCAGATACCGCCGTCGACAGAGAGGCGGACCCAATCGATGCCGCAGACAATATCGAAGATTACGAGGAAGCATTTTCTGTGACAGATGTTCTCGAAGGAAGGCTTTTGGATATAAACAAGGCGCTTGAAGCAATAAAAAAGGGGACGTATGGCAAGTGTAATTCTGGCGACAAGCCTCACGATATCGGAAAAGACAGACTGGAAGCCAACCCTGCGGCCACGACCTGTATAGAACACGCCCAATAAAAGCAAATAGTAAAAAGCCCTAGAAATAGGGCTTTTTTAGTAATTTGGTCCAAAAAACTTGCTTTTTTCTAGCATATGTGCTATGATTAAAGAAGAAAGATAGAGAATACTCAAGGACATTAACTAACAAAAACGCTACGACCCACAACACCATGGGAGGTGTTTCTTATGATGCTCGTCCATTTCATCGCCATCTTCGCCATGCTCTGCCTCCTCGGTTACTCCTGCAAGAAGTGCTACCAGAACGACGGCGGGGACGTGCTCCTCATCGTCATCACGCTGATAGCGG
>JAKLHJ010000064.1 GCA_022710205.1 Patescibacteria group bacterium
ATAGATGAATCCCCCAACGTCGTCACTCCAGTAAACTTCGCAAGTGTGCCGACAGTTCCGGCACCTGCACCTGTGCCACCGATCAGACTTGTTATCGCCTCTTTCCAGTTGTTCACAGTATCTCCGGTTCCTCCTGTATTTATATCAATACAGCTCAGACCAAGACAGAGTCCTTCAGCTTTTACCTTCCCGCCGACAGTGAGCCTCTCTGTCGGAGCGGTGCCCCAGAGATTATTTATTCTTAAAGGATTAACAAGAACATTCCCTGTGTTCGTATTTACTATATTGTTTCCTTGCTGAATCCAAGGGAAATCAAATACGGACGGCGTGTTTCCCGGGGTTTCTCCGAGACATCTTATCGTTGTGGCGCTCAATCTGACACAAAGTCCCTTTGCGGTAATTGTGCCGAGCTTCTCCTGATCTGCAGTACTAATGTTTAGCGGTGGCTGTGTATTGTCCGAGGTAGGAGCTGCTGTAGGCGCGCTCCATGCGGCGAAAGAAAGTGCCGGGATGGCGACAAGAGCGACTAAGGCGACAATGTATTTTAGATTCTTCATAAATTATTTTTTATTTACCCTATTTAGTAAAAAATTGATTGTGATTAAATTTTTAATTTTTTAAAAAAATTTTATTTAACAGGGTTAATTATTGTTAATATTGTTTTAAAACATTTATTAAATTTTGAGCCTCTTGCTTCGTAATTTCTGTCGGTGCGGTCTGCTTCATCGCCTCAAGCACGGCACGTGTTTCCGCTTCGTTTATCGGGACAACCGGGGAAGACAAAGCTCCTAAAATAGCGTCTCTTTCTATTTCTTCTTGAGTCTTGATGGAAAAATATTTATAAACCAAAGTGCTTGCATAAACAGCCGCAAAAAGTAGAACGATAGTTACTATTATTTTTATAGCTTTCATATATAAGATTATATCACGACAAGAAATCAGATAACACCCCCCTATATCCCCACACCTCCCCCCTACTTAGACCCGAGGGGTCTAAGTATGTTAGTATCAATAACTATGTCTACACCAATCAGAGAGTTTGCGAACGAAGAATATTATCATGTGTATAACAGGGGCGCGGATAAAAGAGATATTTTTCTTGATGAATATGATCTCAAAAGATTTATTCAGGCCATGCAAGAATTTAACACAACCGAGCCTACCGGCGGAATATATCTCAACTCATTTCCCAAGAACAATCTTCAACTGAGACCCCTCGGGTCTAAGTTGGTAGAAATTATTGCATACTGCCTTAATCCCAATCATTTTCATATTCTCCTAAAACAGTCATCCGACAATGGCATCAGCCTTTTTATGAGTAAGCTAGGCGGGTATTCTAAATATTTCAATTTAAAAAATAAAAGAACGGGAACCCTTTTTCAGGGAACATTCAAGGCTAAGCATATCTCCGACAATGAGTATCTTTTAAATCTCAGTGCATATATAAATTTGAATGACACAATACACCAACTTGGACCCCTCGGGTCTAAGTTGGTAGAACGTTCAAGCTGGGCAGAGTATATAAACCCAGGCAAAAAAGAATTATGCACAAAAGATATAATTCTAAAACAATTCCAAAACCCTAATGATTATCGAAAATTTGCTGAAAGTGTCGCGTCAGAATTTATACAGCACAAGAAAGATATAAAAGATGCAGACAACTTAACAATTGAAGTAATATAAAACTTAGACCCCTCGGGTCTAAGTTTTACTAATTGTGGCCAGCAGGCTTAATATCGATAATTTTAAGGCGGAGCGTCGGTTCTCGGCCAAAAGTGTTCTTTTCTATGGTCGCTACAAGACTCACAAGAGCGCCCGGCCTTAGCACAACATCCGAAAAGCTGTTTTCGTCTATGAAAAAATCATATGCGACAATCCTCCCTCCGTTATCGGTCAATATTTCAATTTGAAAATGGTCGTTCTTCTTGCCGAACTTCTTCGTACCGCATATTCGCACATTTTCGAAAAGAAACTGCGGACGAGGATTACCTATCCCAAACGGAGCCATTTTTTCCAACGAATCATATAATTTCCATGTCACGTCGTCCGGTCTCAATATCTCGTCAATCATTATCTCATCTTCCTTCTTTTCGTCTGCCACCTTCGAATAAGCCTCTTCGAGCATCTCGCTCGCGGTATTTATAAAATTTTTATTCAAAGAGAAACCTCCGGCGAGATGATGCCCGCCAAAGTCGGCAAAAATTTCCGAGGACAGCTCCCCCATGAGGCGAACGAGGCTTACCGAGCCGTCAGATCTACAAGAGCCCTTAAAGCATTCCCCCTCTCCTCCCCACACAAAAACCGTTTTTCCCAAATTGTCGGACAATCGCCCCGCCACAAGCCCCAATATGCCGGGGTTCCAGCCCTCTTTTCCGACAAATAGTATATTTTTGTGCTGTAAATTTTTAACAATTTCCGCCGCTTCCTTCATAACGTCGGTGACAAGCGACTTTCTTTCGTTGTTCTTTAATTCAAGATAATCAAAAGCCCCGCTAGCCTCCTCGTGGTCGACGCTGGACACAAAAGTAAAAGCAACTGACGGCACACCCATTCTGCCGGCGGCATTGATGCGAGGCGCTATAGAAAATCCGATATCTTCTTCCGTGATATTTCTTGGCTCAAGCCTACTTTTTCGATACATATTAAGAAGACCCGGCCTTTTGGTCTTCCTTAAAACAGAGAGACCAAACTGCGCAATTACCCGATTTTCCCCTTGTAACGGCACCATGTCGGCAATTGTCCCCAGTCCCGCCATATCTAAAAGCCACTTTTCCCACCCCTCGCTTATTCCAAACCTATCCAAAATAATAATAGCCTGGATGAGCTTAAATGCGACACCGGAACCGGACAACGTTTTGCAAAGATATTTGTCCCCTTCCCTCTTTGGATCAACAACGGCAAACGCATTCGGCAAAATATCTTTCGGTTCATGGTGATCGGTGATAATCACATCTGCGCCGAGCATATTGGCTTCATCCGTGGCCTCAAAATCGGTAATTCCACAATCAACGGTTATAAAAAGATCTGCCCCGCGAGCGCAAAGTTCGCGTACAGATTCGAGGTTCATACCGTATCCTTCATTGTGTCTGTGCGGTATATATACTTCAAAATTATTAAATTCTATTTTTTTGAAAAAATCATGGATGATCGTAGCCGCCGGTATACCGTCGCAATCATAATCCGCATAAATAACAATTCGTTCTTTATTTTTTATCGCGGCCACGATACGCACCGCCGCCTTCATCATATCGGTCATTAAAAACGGGTCGGGCAGGTCGTCGTAGCTTGGATCAAAATATTTCCTTGCTTCTTCCGCGGTCCTAATCCCGCGGTGAAATAGGGCGCACGCAATTATCTCCGGATAATATTTAAAAAGCTCGGTGTCTTTTTCGTTTATTTTTTCTCTTAATCTCCACTTCGACATAGGCGGATTATAGCACTCATGATTATCTACAAAAACTTGTTACTTTTATCAATAAATAGCATCGTGTATTTAACGAACCTGCCCCGTAGGAAGCTGCAAAAATAACAAAAATAACCTCCAATAAAAGCCGCTAGGCGGATTCCGAGAAATAAAATTAATAATAAAAAAATAACCTATTCGAGCTTTCCTTCGGGGTTTACCCGAACACTTGTTTATTATATATTTAATGTCATGGATAAATTCAAAAACAAAGACTGCATTTTTTGTAAAATAGTGGCAGGCGAAATTCCCGCCGAAAAAATATATGAAGACGATGATTTGTTCGCCTTTTTGGATATCACTCCTATTAATGCCGGCCACACTCTGCTCATTCCCAAAAAGCATTATGAAAATATTTTTGAGATGGATGATGAGATATTAAAAAAAATATCTATCAAACTACGAGACTTAGGCACATCGGTAAAAGGAGCAATGAAGGCCGGGGGGCTCAATATAGGTATGAACAACAGCCCGGTGGCGGGCCAAGTAGTCCCCCACGCCCATTTTCACCTTATACCAAGATACCTAAAGGACGGCCACAAACACTGGGAAGGAAGAAAATACAAAGAAGGAGAGATTACAAAAGTGGCGGGAGAGATAAGGGGGAAGGTTAGATAGTCTAGACTTTTTAATAAGAATATTGTAGATTCTTATAACGAGTTGCGCGGTTAGCTCAG
>JAKLHJ010000065.1 GCA_022710205.1 Patescibacteria group bacterium
GACCTCGCTGCTTGCAAAATCAGTTCAGGAGCTGGCCGCATCCTCTACAGAAACATCCGCTAAGTTAGATGCATTTATAGCGAGCTCTACAGTGAACGCCGGAGGTATTTGGACGGCCGATTCAAGCGGGAATATTAAGCTTGTCGATGCATCCATCCTTGATATGCAGGGAGAAGATATTATAAACATAAAGAACCTCATTTCCGCTTCCGGAAAGTGGAGCTTTAGCGAGAATGGCACACTGACAGCGGGGGATATATATGCGAAAAAACTTTGCCTTGAAGACGTATGCCTAGACAGAAACGAGCTCAAAGACTTGCTTGATATGAAGGCGGAACTAATAAACTCAAACATATACAATAAAAAGAGCGCGACCCAAGAAATAATCAACGCGCCGACACCCATTGCTCCGGATACGACCGATACTATAGCCCCTGTAATAATCCTTGATGGTGCAGAGACAATAAATATTCCCGCGGACGGAAAAAGCTGGATAGACCCGGGAGCGCATTTCCAAGACTCGGCCGACACAAATCTCGGAATACAAAAATCTACTTTCTCGGGCGACAGTCTAATTTCAGATACTGATGCCACGGTAGATACTACCGCCCCCGCGACATTTACAATAAAATATAACGCCACAGACAGCGCCGGCAACAAAGCCGTTGAGGTAACCCGAACGGTGATAGTAGAGACGATTAGTGAGGACGCCGAGACTATCATCCCACCCGCCGAGCCGATACCCGCTACCCCGACCGAATAAATAAACTAATCTTAACAACTTAGGAACCCGTCTACTAAGTTGGTTAATATTATTTGCTATTGTCTAAATCCAAATCATTTTCACCTCATTCTAGAACAAGTTTCAGACAACGGGATACGGGAATTTTTAAGAAAAATTGGAGGATACTCCAGACATTTCAATTTAAAATACAAAAGGAGCGGCCCCTTGTTTCAGGGTAGATTTAAGGCCAAGCGTATAGATACCGACGACTACTTATTACATTTGAGTGTATATGTAAACCTCAACGATAGAGTTCACCAACTTAGGAACCCGTCTACTAAGTTAATTGAAAATTCAAGCTGGAAAGAATATATAGACGACAGGGTAAAAGGTATCTGCAAGAAAGATTATGTATTAGATAATTTCAAGAGCAAGGACGAATATAAAAAATATGCGGAAAATGTGCTTCAAGGCATTATTGAAAGAAAAAACGACTTAGCCCAATTAGAAAACATCACCCTAGAGGATTATTAAGTTTTATGATGACTTAGTAGACGGGTTCCTAAGTTGATTATTTTTTATCGTCGGGGACTAGCTCCTTTACCGCATCTGCGATAATGCCCGGCACGTCGTTCCTTAAAGAAATGGTGCCTTTCACTGCGACCACCTTATCCGGGACGAGGAGATTTTTGTATTGCGTTAATGTTTTAGGGAACACGACGATCTCTATGGAGTCATTCAAGTCGCTTATCTTCACGAACGCCATTTGTTCCGACTTCTTCGTTGTTATCTGCTTTACCTCATTTATGATTCCGCCCGCCACGACAGGCTTGCCGTTACCTTGGGTTTTTATGTAAGCGATTGTATTTTCTTTTTTCTTAAATTTTTCTTCAAAGTTCTGAAGAGGGTGTCCGGACAAATAGAGGCCGAGCAATTCTTTTTCCCAATCCAGTTTTTCTTTGAGCGTAGCGGGAGGAAAATTCTGTAATTTAAATTCAGGTGCGGCGGTATTTTTCGGCAAGAGCCCGAAGAGGGAGGCCTGCGCGCCATTGTCCCGCGCCAGCTCCTTATTGAAAGACAGGGCGTTGTCCATATTTTGAAGTAGCATTCCTCGCTCACTAAAAGTATCCATGGCGCCGCCTTTTATAAGAGCTTCAAGCGACTTTCTGTTCAAATTTCTGTGTTTGACCCTCGAAAGGAAATCTCCGAACGTCTGAAACTCTCCGGCCTTAACCCTCTCATCAATAATAAATTGCGCGATCTCTGTGCCGAGATTTTTAATCGCATTTAATCCAAACCTGATCCGGTCTCCGTTTCCGTCCTTGCCCTTAATAATCGCGAATCCGAGCTCGCTTTGATTTATATCCGGCTGAAGCACCGGGATTCCCATCCTTTTACATTCGGACATAATCACTCCCATCTTCTCGATATCGTCAGACTCCGCCGTCAAAACAGCATTCATATATTCGGCGGGGAAGTTCGCCTTCAGGTAAGCGGTCTGGTAAGCGACACGACCGTAGCTCGCGGCGTGTGCCTTGTTGAATCCGTAAGAAGCGAATGGCTCGATGAGCGCCCAAAGTTCCTGAGCCTTAGCCTCCGTCATTCCTCCTTTTTTGAAACCTTCCAGAAGCTTTATTTTTTGGGCCTGCATTTCCTCCGGGATTTTCTTTCCCATCGCTTTTCGAAGCTTGTCCGCTTCTAGCCAGGAATACCCCGCGAGCTTGATAGCGATGAGCATAACGTCGTCTTGGTATGTGATAACACCGAAAGACTTCTTCAAAAGGGGCTCCAGCCTAGGATCCAGGTATTGGACCAATTTAGGGTTATTTTTGCGTTCTATATATAGAGGAATAGACTCGATAGGCCCCGGACGATATAAGGCCACCATAGCGTTTATATCATGCATAGTGCTCGGTTTAAGCTCTTTCAGATACTTTGTCATTCCTTCACCATTCAGCTGAAATAGGCCCATTGTTTCACCCCTGGCGAGCATCTGGAAGGTCTTTTTGTCATCCATCGGCATATTGTCCAAATCGACATCAACATTGTGATATTTCTTCACAAGGCGGACGGCGTCTCCCAAAATGGCCAAATTTCTAATCCCCAAAAAGTCGAACTTGAGAAGTCCCATATCTTCCACAACGTGCATATCATATTGAGTGATGACCTTCTGTGCGCGAGGTTCTATCTGCAGGGGAACCCAATCAGTGAGAGTAGTAGGAGCGATAACAACTCCCGCGGCGTGAACACTGCAGTGCCTGACCGTGCCCTCAATCTTCATTGCAAGGTCCATTATGATCTTTGTATCTTTTTCTGTTTCGTAAGCGGTTTTTAATTCTGGAACTTCTTCCATTGCTCGCTTAATGGTCATAGGGAAACCCTGCGCACCCATAGGGATCATTTTTGATATTCTGTCTCCAACTTCATAAGGGTAGGCGAGCGCTCTCGCAACGTCTCTCACAGAACCTCGCGCCATCATCGTTCCAAATGTGCCTATCTGTGCGACTTTGTCGGCGCCGTATTTCCTCTTCGCATATTCAATAACCTCATCACGCCGATTGTCCGCATAATCCATATCGATATCGGGAGCGGAAGGTCTTTCCGGATTCAAAAATCTTTCAAAAGGCAAGCTGAACTCTATCGGATTAACGTTCGTAATGAAGTTGAGATAAGTAACAAGAGAGCCTGCGACCGAACCTCTGATGTTTGTGAGGATGCCATTCTCACGGGAAAAACGCAAAAGGTCCGCCACCACAAGAAAATACGGAGAATAGCCTTTATCTTTAATAACCTTGAGCTCGTATTCTATTCTAGCCAAAAGCTCATCATTTTTCTCTAAACCTCTTCGCGAGATACCCTCATATGTAAGTTTGCGAAGCTCTTCGTCGGCTGTTCTACCCTCCGGAATATCTATGTTCGGAAATACCCAATTACCAAAAGTGAGATTTATATCTACCATATCGGCAATCTTTGTCGTGCTTTCAATCGCGTCGGGGAAGTCTTTGAAATTTTCGTTCGCTTCCGCGGTGCTTATAAAAGAAAAATCTTCAGCCGCGTTTGAAAGACGGTCCTCGTCCATGATGTCGGTATTCGTCTGAATAGCCACAAGCGTGTCGTGCGCCTGATTATCGTCGTGCCTCAAATAGTGCGAATCTTGTGTACCGACAAGAGGAATCCCAAGCTCCCTGGCGAGCTTCACAGTCTCGTCTCTTATCTCCAAAAATCGCTCCAGCTTCGGATGATACATTATCTCTACAAAATAATTTTCTTTCCCGAATATGTCCTGATACTCAAGTGCAATATTTCTGGCGCGCTCATAGTCCTTGTTCCAAAGCGCCTGAGATAATTCTCCGCCGAG
>JAKLHJ010000066.1 GCA_022710205.1 Patescibacteria group bacterium
GCCACTCTCTACTGTCTACAATCTACCCTTCAAACGAACCCCAGTGAAATAAGCGCCAATTCTCTACATTTTTGCAAAAGTGAAAATATACCCAATTGAACAAGGCATCGGTGGTGACATTAAATCGATTTCACGGGGTGAACATCTAAAGGCCCCTGTTTATTTATTCGCAGGGGCTTATAGTTAACTATTAATTTCTGTTGCTCAAAATTAAGTTATACTGAGTGGCTATCTTGGCGGTTTCATGCAAGGCATACCAGAATACCAAAGTAATGATCCCCACGAGATATATTTGGACAGACAATTCAGTGTGAGAGAATGCAAATGCAAAATAATTGAAATTCGCGCCAAAATCCGTTACCGCGGGCAAGTTGCCGAAGACGCTGATCACGGAAACCTCTCTGGCAAACTCAAAAGCAAAACCGCAAAGCACTATAAATCTTAAAAAGGCGAGGCTGATTATCTTTTTGAGTAGCCATACGGCATACACCCGCCTCATTATTTTATTTTTAAGTTTTATTTCTAGCTTTGTCATATTATATATTGCACTCTATCTTCTTAAACTCCTTCTTCGCCCTACACATTCTTGTTTTTATAGCTTCCACAGACACGCCCTCTTCTTTAGCTATTTCTTTATGCGATTTTCCTTCTATAAAGTAAGAGCGAAGAACTTTGGCGAACGAATCCGGCATTCTGACCAAAACTGAAATAACATAATCTTTAGTTGTCTCCCTCTCAAACTCACTGCTCGCCTTCTTGTCCGGGATAACTTCGTCTAATTCCGGATCTAATCTCATTACCGCCTCTCTACCCTTTTTTAACTTTCCATACCAAGTAAACGTAACATTCAAAAGAATTCTGTATGCCCAAGATTTAAAAGATGCGCCCGGCACAGGCCTAAATTTGTGGGCGTTAAGATATATCTTTGTAAAAGTCTCCTGAACAATGTCATTTACTTCATCTATATCGTATCCGATTATACTCTTCGCCTTTCTTAAAAACGCCTCTTCATACCTCTCAACAATAACCCCAAAGATATTTGGATTGGCAATAGAAAGAGCCAGGACCTCTTCATCCTTGTGGTCCTTATAATCAATATTTAAGTCTCTATCTTCCAAAAGCAGCATTGTTGTTTATTTACTATTGTTTCTTACACTTATTGTAACAAATTCGACCGGGAAAAAGTGTCCCGTACCCCCTAAGATAACCACCTACAAAACAATATGTCAAATGCAGAAAAACGACCTTCCCATAAGGGGGGTTGTAAAATAAGCATATTTCGGATATGATGAACCAACTGAGTGATTCACCCTGTTAAGTAGTCCAATTGAGTAAAATTTTATTTTAAAATAAAATTTTACTCAATTGGATAAAATTTGTTTATAGCGGGGTAAATAACCAAAAGGAAGCCCGTCGAAATATTAGAAAAATAAGATTATAAGTAAAAACAATTAAACAAATTTTTACTTAACGGCTTAGAGTTCACCCTGTTAAGTAAAATCTTTTTAAAAAGATTTAAAATTTGTTTAGTAATGTGAGATTTATCGGGGTAATATGATAGTCGAAAATATTAAGAATTTTAAATAATATTAGGTAAAAACAATTAAACAAATTTTTACTTAACAGGGTAAATGTTAGAATATAACGAAATTACATTAAGGAAGTTCATAATCTTCGAAAACGAGCCATTCGAAGTATTAGATTCTCATGTTTTTAGAAAACAGCAGAGAAAGCCTGTTAACGCCACGAAGCTGAAGAGTCTTTTGAGCGGTAGAATAGTTGAACACTCATTCCACGCCAGCGACAAGGTAGAAGAAGCCGAAATCGATACAAAGCTTGCAAAGTTCCTCTACGCAAACAGGGGCGAATATTGGTTCTGCGATCCAAAAGATCCTTCAAAGAGATACACGCTTCCTGAAAGCTTGCTCGGAGATGCCGCCAAATTCATGAAGCAGAATTCCGAAATTGAAACAAAGCTTTTTGACGAAAAAGTAATCGGCGTTAAGCTTCCTATCAAGGTTGAGCTTAAAGTAAAGGAATCAGCTCCCGGAGTTAAAGGAGACAGCGCTAAGGGCGGAATGAAGCAAGCCACTCTTGAGACTGGCGCGGTTATAAACGTTCCCCTCTTCGTTAACGAAGGCGACATTCTAAGAATAAACACGGAAACCGGAGAATATGTAGAGCGCGTTAATTAACACGCTGAGTTGAGAGTCGAATGTCCATAAAGTTTATAAAGTAAAAACCTCCCCTTTTCGGGGAGGTTTTATTTTATCCATCTTCTGCTTTCTGTCCTCTATTTTCTTATTATCTAGAAACGTAAGGAAGCAAACCTAGGAATCTGGCTCTCTTCACCGCTGTTGCGGTCTTTCTCTGGTGTCTGGAGCATGTATTTGTTCTCCATGACCTCAAAATAGAAGAGTGAGGATTCAAGAACTTTCCGAGAGACTCGGTGTCCTTGTAGTCGATCGACTTCACGTTATTTACACAAAAATGACACTGTTTCATTGATTAGTTTTTAGTTTTTAGTGATTAGTTTATGGATTTTAGTTTGTTGTTCGTAAGATTACTACCAGCTATTTACTATTATCTACCAACTAGAAAGGTATATCGTCCGGATTAATTTCCTCCTCCGGATAGTCTATCTGCTGACCCACAGAATTTGATTCCGCCGGAGCACTGTTCTTTGACGGATATGTGCTTCCGCCCACAGAACCGCCCGCCTTTGGACCAAATTGAACCTTCTCCGCGATTATTTCTGTTCTGTTTTTCTTAACGCCATCCTTGTCGTCCCAGTTTCTTGTCTGGATCCTGCCCTCTACGAGAACGGCCTGACCCTTTTTCAAATATTGCGCGCAAGTCTCGGCCTGTCTTCCGAACACAGAAATATTGTGAAATTCTGTCCCCTCCTGCTTCTTTCCATCTTTATCCTTCCAAACTCTATTTGTGGCGACACTGAAAGATGTGACTTTCTGCCCTGAAGGGAGTGCTCTCATTTCAGGGTCTTTCGTCATGTTGCCGATTATAATAGCTTTGTTTAGGTACATATTTGATGAAAATTAATTTTTTATGCTGTTTTGTCTAGGAGGTTGTCGATCTCTTTGTCCAGTTCCTTTTCAGAAACGGTTTTCTTTGGTTTCTTCCCTACTCCCAGCGGCTTTTTAGCCTCGGCGGCTCCATTTGAATCTCCTCCCTCTTTCGTGAGATTGATTATTAAATATCTAATCAATGACTGGTTGTTTTTCAATCCTGCGTCAAGCTTTGACACCGCATCTGCCGAAAGATTAAACTTCATCCATCCGAAGAAAGCGTCGTCATATTTAGCTCTTCTGCCGCCTGTTATGTCGTGAGACATCTCATAAGCGAGTTTTCTCTCCTTAGGAGCCTCTTCGAACAAAACAAGGCCTCCATTTGACTCAACTAAAGCCCTGATAGCGTTTACCTCGTCGGCAAGCTTCTCCGGAGCGATGATTGGAATCAAAAGATACCCCAATTCGTATACGTTTTTATCGCTACTATCCATTTTTTATTTATTAACTGCTAACTGCTTTAGATACTTCGTATATTTACACCAACGGGGTCATACTATCAGAAAAAACCGAATATAGCAATAATAACAAAAACCGCCCCATTTAAGGGGCTGGGCATATTTCACCCCCAGTAGGAAAGTTCGAATTACCAAGGTGGATTATTTACCAAGATCTCCCGGAACCCGCCTTCGGCTTTATGCGTTGAGATATACCTTAAAATTAGAAACTTCCTACGGGGCAAAATAAAAAACACCGAGCAAGGCCCGGTGTTTTTTATTTTGGACTAGGCGAGTGTTACCATCTCTGCCTTAGGTCCCTTTGGGCTCTCGCCCATTTCAAAGGTAACCTCCTGTCCAACCTTAAGTGAATCGAAGGCAACGCCGTTTAAATCCTTTGCGTGGAAGAAAACGTCCTTGCCATCCTCTAAACCAATGAAACCGTAACCATTCTTAAGAAGTTTTATTGCTCCTTTCATTTGGATACATAACTAACTACTAACCCTTCCTCTTACTAACTCGACTAACTTCTACAACTGC
>JAKLHJ010000067.1 GCA_022710205.1 Patescibacteria group bacterium
GAGCCCGCGTCAGCAGTTCCACCTCCCAGTTCAGGTGCTGTCATCCCACGGTGCGAACCCGATGCGGCGCTTCGACTCTGGTCCCGGCATCATCAATTGCCTGATGGCGTCGAACACAACCTTGAACTGCTTGTCGTATTTCGCTTCCAGGTCATGCAACTTCTTCGACAATTCCGCGTTCGACGCGAACGACTCTCGACCGCCTGTACCCCCTCTAAGGTCACAAATTGTGACCTTAGAAGTTGCACCTCTTCCCATGTAAGCTGAAACATGAAATCATCGGGAAATCTATCCGCGTTTCTTTTGATTGCCTGAATAAGCGTCTTTACTTCCACTCCATAGAGTCCAGCTAAATGAGTGCTTAGCATTATCTTATGTCCACGAATAAGGTAAATCTTGTTCTCAACTACTTCCTGCGGCATTGTGCTTTTCATAGACTCCCCCCTTTTGTCTTATATGGGTATTTTGGGCCCTATATATAAGACGTAAAAAGAGGCGAAATTATTGCAGAAAAATGTAAAGAGTGAGGAAGTTGGATGTGCCGGGATTTGAGACGGGGGGGCGGGTGAATCTGGCTTACAATGATAGAACTTTTATCGATGAATTTATAGCGTTTTTGTATACGGAGGAGGCGGAAAAATTACAAGAGCAGTATAAAAGTTTATTTGAATAAGGCAGAAAATTGTGGATGGCGTAAAATAACTATCAATCTAATTGCATATCAACTATTGGTAAATCAGGAAAATATTTTTTTACTTCCTCATTGGTACTAGGAACACATTTAATTTTTACATCCTCTAGCTTTACATATCCTTTGACTTCTTTGGAATAAATAAATATTTCTTCGGGCTCCTCATTTTTGGATTTATTTAAATTAAATAGGTCTAATGAAGTTTTTTTATCTCGCGTAATCATGCCCAGAATTGCCTCACCTTTTTTTAAGGTTTTTACTACATTTTTATTGGAAGATTCGGTTGGCCAATCATATATTGATTTCCAACCTTGAGCGGTGTTCCTTTGCCCATCATTATTCCAAATTTCTACATTATCTTTGATAGCTTCAATTCTATATTGATAAAGAGCAAAAAATGGAATTGGCCCTGGAATCCAACTAGCATTTTGAATCTTTAATGCAAGGTCAAGAAAAACTCTCATGCAAAACGATACTGATTCTTCTCTCCAATTACCTGGATGGCCAAAATTTTCTTGAGTCCATCTAATCGAAAAATCTCCATCAGATTCTTGCGTGACTTTAGGTAAAAAATCTTGTAAAACCAAATAGTCATTTGCATGAACACCAAACGCTGCTAATTTGATTGCGTCTTCTGCTTTAGATGTTCCTACAGGCATTGCACGTAATGCGTTATTTTCTTCAAAAAGTATGTATAGTGCTTTACCTAGCAACTCTAATACTTGCTGATAGTTGCCGTTTGTTTCTTCTTTTTTTGCCTCGTCATAAAGTTTTTTAATTTCTTTATTCTGTATAAGAATGGAATTATCCAGACCGTTTAATGAAATATTTAGCAAATCTTGGCACCAGATTGATAGACAATTATAGACTTTATCAATTACATTTACCCATTGGTTTGGATCTGGCAAAATCATTCCGTGTTTAATATCTATTCTAACTTGATTTAATTTTCGACAAAACTCTCTTCCCTCTATTTCTTTATTAACTTTTGTTTTTATCGGTTCAAAATAATCCATAAGAAATCTACTAGCTTTATTTTTTGGTAGAGCTTCTATTTGATCGGCAATAGCAGCAATTCCTACTTCAGCGGCATCATGTGCAATTAGTATTTTTTTTGCTATTGAGAATGAATTGGGTCTAGTCTCTGGCGTGTCTTGCAGTTGAGATAGCAACCATTTAGCAAACAACAATTGTTCTATTATCTCGGGACGTAAAGTTTTAATTTTCATTTGTAGTTTCAAGCGAGGTTTCGGGGACGGTCCATTTGGTGCCATCCCATAGGTAAAAAATCCCAAGCGAAATGTGCTTGGGATTACAAGTGCAACACCCTACCGCTGCACTTCCGCGATATTGATAATACCATTGCAGGGGTTTCAAAGCAAGGAAATTCCCCCGCTCGGACTCGGTCATCCGGCCGCCGGAGGCGGCCTCCTGGCCAGCCAAATTTCTGTCGCTCCCCCGCGAGGGTCGCTTCGGCCTCGCTGCGACCAGTACCTATTAGCCAGAATTAGTCTTGCTCGGCCTTCGCTCCTTAAAGGAAAACCCAATGGTTTTCCTTTAATATATCCTTTCCTTAGCAGTAAATAGACGCTCTTAGGGAAAAACATGGTGTTTTTCCCTAAGACCTTTTTCCGGTCCTCGCGGGGTCGCCCTAAATAAAAATGCCCACTGTTAAACAATGGGCATTTTTACGATTGGCTCCCCCGCGAGGACTCGAACCTCGGACACTCTGGTTAACAGCCAGATGCTCTACCGACTGAGCTACAGGGGAATAATTGAATCTAAAAATTTTCGACCTGCTCCTGTTTTCAAATATTTTTCTCTCGCAAGAGCAGATTTTTTATCGGAGAACGATTCCGAATATGTTAATTCAAATGGACCGTTTTGCCTGGTCCATGCGTTAGAACCAGTATTATGATCATGCAATCTTTCGATCGGTTCCTTATGAGTGCATCCTGTATATCTTTTGGTACTTTTCTTGCTTCTCAATACGTATACATAGTACATATTGTAACAGCCCCCGCCTAAACCAAACTTTAAACTAATCATGGCGGGTCCGCCATGTGTTGTTTCTCTGTGTAGCATAGGCGGAAGATGCTCTACCGACTGAGCTACAGGGGAACAATTTATAAAAGAACTGGTTGAATTGTAGCATACAGGCTGAATTTTTTCAAATCTTTTAGAAGGCACGAAATCTTTACGGGCGGTGTCAAAATAACTCGAAAATAAGATCTAGCAGCACGACACAGAGATCCAGTCTATTTTCGAAGCTATACGGCAGCTTGCGGCTCCTCCCCCGGAACCGCAATAGTAAAACATTACTAGCGACATTGGTGATTTTTTAAGATATAATAAACGGCATGCGTATCAGACCGATAATAATTTTTTTCCTATTTGCCGTGCTCTCTCTTAGCGCCCTTCAGACTTCTCAGGCGGTATCTTCCAACGGGACGCGGTTCCCGCCCGCGAGGAATGTGGATCTCGGTTACGAATACGATGCGATGTTCAAACGGACCCTTAACCATTCCCATGGTGACCTACAAAATCAAGATCATTTTTATACGGTTTCGTTTGGTGTGTTTGACTGGCTGTCGCTGGATGGCAAGATCGGCATGGGTGACGTTTCCCTGAGGGATAGCGCTAACCTCCCAAAGCTGGACTTTAACGCGGGCTTCTCCGGCGGCTATGGTTTTCGTATCAGGGCGTTCGAGCATAAAAAATTGGGCGTGCGCCTCATAGTGGGAGGCCAGCATATAAGCGTGCATCCGCCGGCCCGCAGTATAGATGATAATAAATATACGTCATGCCTTGATGATTGGCAAGTAACCGGTATCGTCGCTAAAGATTTTAAACGTTTCACCGTCTATGCCGGCGCTAAAGGTTCTGACTGTCAGCTGGTTTACAAGATAAATAAGCACAATGAAAAGAGGTTGTATTCCGAGACTCATATAGGCATGATAAGCGGCCTGGAGGTATATCTTTTTGACAATAAGTTAAGGCTCGGTGCAGAAGGAAGATTTTTTGACGAAACCGCTTTCTCAACAACAGTCTCTTATCTATTCAATTAATCCGGTATCATCCCACAAAGTGCCCTAAAATTCTTAAAAAACTTGCAACAATTTCACTCCTTTTTACGTCTTATATATAAAGGAGGCGGAATATGAACGAACTAATACCGAAGGAAGTGATAGAGAATAAGGTATATCTTATTAGAGGACATAAAGTAATGCTGGATTCCGATTTGGCATTACTTTACAACATACCAAATAAAGCACTGATACAAGCGGTTAAAAGAAACCCAAAACGGTTTCCAAGCGATTTTATGCTAGTTCTTACCAGGCAAGAGGTTGTAATCTTGAGGTCACAA
>JAKLHJ010000068.1 GCA_022710205.1 Patescibacteria group bacterium
GCCATCAAAGGAGGAGTGTGCATAGACACGACCATGGGACTGACCCCTCTGGCCGGTGCGATAATGGGAACAAGAAGCGGCGATCTGGACCCGGCAATATTGATATTCATGATAGAGAAAGAAGGCTTCCACGCAAAAGAGCTTGACCGCATACTTAACAACAAAAGCGGGCTTCTCGGCATAACCGGCAAATATTCCGACAGGCGGGACATAGAAACGGCAGCAGCAAAAGGCGACGAGAGGTGCAGGCTCGCGATAGATATGGAAGCATACCGGCTTAAAAAATACATCGGGTCTTATGTCGCGTCCATAGGATCTGTCGATGCGGTCATTTTTACCGGCGGCGCAGGAGAAATGAACTTCGAGCTGCGCGAAAGGACGTTAAGCGATCTCGAACCGCTCGGGATAAAGATCGATAAAGAAAAGAACCGCACCACAAGGACCAGAGCAGCCGAGACCGAGATATCAACGCCGGACTCAAAAATAAAGGTGTTCGTTGTCCCGACCAACGAAGAGATAGTTTTCATAGAAGATGTTGTTGCAATATTGGAACACAGATATGATACCCACACGAATTTCACGTATTCCTTTGAAAGCCCTGATTACAAGATCGGATGACAATGGACATAAGATATCTGCATGATGATAAGGTCTCCGGGCTCTTCCCTCTTACGCTTTTAAAAGAACCCCAGCAGCTACGCTGCGGGATATTAACGCTTCACGAAAAGAACACGGAGATGATCAAAAAGATAAAGGCCCTGAGGGGTTTTGTTATCTTTGTGAATTCCAGACTGCTTATGGACGAAACCGTTGCAAAGGCGCTGAAAGAATTAAAAACATCCGGTGTGATCATGAGCGGCGGGGCTCCGATTATCGCGGCGGTGAAAAAGGCGGACGCAAACGCTTTTTCATTCGATAAAGCGGACATGTTTTGCGAGAAAAAAGTCCGGGTGCAGGCCTGTCTCATAGAATACGCGTGGGACCTGATATATAAGAACGCGGAAGAGATAAAAAAAGACCTCAAGATAAAAAAGTTCGGGGCCGGCAGAAAAAATATTTTTACCGGCAAGAACGTAAAAATAAAACCCGGCGTTGTCCTTGACGCGGAAGACGGCCCTATAGTGATAGATGACGATGTCACGATACTTGGGAATTCGGTGATAATGGGCCCGGTCTATATAGGCAAAGGCTCCACAATAAAAGCGCTTGCAAAAATATACGGCGGCACTTCTATCGGCCCGCTTTGCAAGATCGGCGGGGAAGTTGAAGCCACAATATTCCAGGGTTACGCGAACAAACAGCATGAAGGGTTCATAGGCCACTCTTTTATCGGTGAATGGGTCAATCTGGGAGCCGACACGAACAATTCCGACCTTAAGAACAATTACGAGAACGTAAAGGTGCGATTGAGAGATAAGACCGTAGACACCGGAAGGATGTTCGTAGGACTCATCATGGGAGATCATTCAAAGACAGGAATAAATTCCATGTTCAATACCGGGACCGTGGCAGGGGTCTCTTGTAATTTGTTCGGCAGCGGATATATGCCAAAATACATACCTTCTTTTTCATGGGGCGGGCCTTTCGGATTGGACAAATATGACATTGAAAAAGCTCTGGATACCGCAAAAGCCGCAATGAAAAGAAGGAATGTCACTATGACAAAAGAATATGAGGCCTCATTCAGGAATGCCTTTGCTCTGACCGCGAACGAAAGAAAATCCTAGTCTGGTATAATATCTTTATTGCTCCGTTTTTCTGTTGTTGGGGGATCGTCTAATGGTAGGACACCGCCCTTTGGAGGCGAGAATCGGGGTTCAAGTCCCTGTCCCCCAGCCACTTATTTTTGATAGAAATTCTGCCGAGAGAATTCCACAGGGTTAAAAAATGCGTTTTGGGAAAAGGCCGAATTCTCGAAGCAAAAATGGCAAGACATAAAATGCTCAACCTCTCTCTTTCCTACGGCTCATTATTCAAGCTATCAAAAAGCACTATGCCTGCCAAACAAGCTCTCTAACTCTCTAAATCTGTGAATTGCTAGCTTTGAGGATTTCAGAGCAATTAAGCCTAGTATTTATCAGTATTTTGGCCATTATTCTGACCTGTGGAATGAAAACCTAACGGAAAACAGCCAGTAAATAAAACCTCTCTCTTTTTAAAAGAGAGAGGCATACAATATCTCTTTATTTCTAATAGGCGTAAAAGCTATTTCTCTCTACCCGAAACTCTCCTTAGATTCTCGAGAAAATCAGATCTAGTATCTATGCCTACCAAGGCTTCGATTCTTTGAAAATATATTCTTTGCATGTCTACATTACGTATAATACTTTCGATTCTGTGCACGTCGCTCCAGACCTCGCTATAATTTCCTTGCTTATAATTTGCGGCGCTTCTTATTATATACGTGTTAATTTCATCTGGAAAAAGCGTAATTGATTTAGTCTCATCGGAAATAGCCTTGGCATATTCACCTTTATTATAATATGCGAGCCCTCTTTCACAATAAGCATACCCCTGTTTTTGACCCTTAAAAACACCTTGATTCGCATGCGGATATGCTAAATACAGTTCAATAGACTTTGTTTCATCGGAAATAGCATTATCATATTCGCCCGCTTCAATAAAAGAAACACCACTTTTACAATAACCTTCGGCTTTTGCAAGCTCTTGATCAACTCTTATTTTCTTTTGTAAGCTTTTCCATTCACGATTATTTGGTTCCGTTTTCGAAAATGCATATATTCCCCTTTCAAAGCCAGTGATAGTTGTATAGTCATATGTCCCGATACAATATGCAGAAAAGTTTGGCAAGTATTCTTCTTGCGCCAGATTCTCTTTTGTCCTTAAAAAAACAATGTCGTATACACTATTTCCCGCAAAATCTCCAAATTCAAAATCCGAAGAGCTATAAGGAGCATCAACTCTTAAAAGATAACCGCCATTTACTTTTTGCATGGCTTTCATATAATCGAAATGATATAGATATCCTTCTTTTGGATGAGCACCTCCAAAGTTCCAACTGTTTTTTATTAAAAATACTCTTGCGCTTACTCCTCCTGGCTCATAGCCACCCACAGTATCATATACACCTGATTGGTCCGCATTTGAAAGCTGAATTAAGCTCGCGATAAAGAAAACGAGACAAGACAAAATGTATTTATTCATTGTTACCCTACCTTTTCAAGGCTCATTCTCTGACTGCAGTCCGCGCATGAGCCAGTAAGGATTATACGCAATATAATACGTATTATCAAGCATTATATTGCGTAATACGATAGATTCATGCAGTATAAGACTTCTGCGCTTGTTAAAAAGATCGCTGAAAGAATCAAGAAATACAGAACGACATCATATGCATTACTTGCTAAGAAAGCTGGTATAAACTTTAGCACCCTTGAGAAGATAATTTATCCTCGTGTTCAGGATGTTGAAGTAGGCACTTTATCCAAGATCGCAAAGGCCTTGGGCGTTACTGTTGATGATTTGATAAAATAAGCAGAATTTTCACTACTCAAACTCCCTCTTATTGAGAGAACTCTAAAAAAATAGCAGCGTCTTTTGCTATAATTGATGCAATTAATATGGATACACCAATGCTAGGAAAAATAAAATGATTTTCGACAGGAAAACAATGAACGGATTTGTTAAAGACTATAAATTATTAGAAGAGGACAGCAAGACAAAAGACTTGTTAGATTTTTCAGACATTTGTGCTGATTTTACACAAAAGATGGATTCAATTTCTGGGTCATCAATTCTTGCCCTAGTCGGCCCGTTTGGAAGTGGCAAAAGCACTATGCTCCACCAAATAATGACGGATCGAAGGGAACAGGAATTATGGATAGAATTTGATGCCTGGAAATATCCTGACAGAAAAGACCTGTGGGAAGGATTTGTTCTAGATGTAGCCAAAAGAATTAG
>JAKLHJ010000069.1 GCA_022710205.1 Patescibacteria group bacterium
GACAAAGTATAACCTGTTCCGTTGCCTACAAGTAGCTGACCGTAGGAAGGAGTGGATGCAAGACCCGTGCCGCCGTATGTTACGCCGATAACCGTGCCGTTCCAGATGCCGGAAAGAATTGTGCCCAATTTTGAGTTTCCTGTTACGTCAAGATTTGTAGATGTTGCTGTCCCGGAAAACAATAGGTTTCCTGTAAATTTAGAGTTACCTGTAACTTCAAAAATGTTTCCTTCGCTAGTTGTTGCAGAAGCGCCAATGATTATGACATCCCCAGAATCAACCGGATAAACTGAGAGATTGTCGGTTGAAGTAGCCCAAGGAGAAACACCGGCTCCTCCTGCTCCGACAAGATCAGTTCCCCAGGTAGGGAGGCCGCCGGACACCTTAAGAACTGTTCCGGCGCCGCCTATAGGTAACTTAGTTAGAACGTTAGTATCGCTCGCGTAAAGAATATCTCCCTTTGCATATGTCGCCTGTCCGGTGCCTCCATACGTCTCCCCTATTTCTGTGCCGTTCCAGATGCCGGAAATTATTGTTCCCAAGTAAGAATTACCGGAGACACTCAACTGCGTAGCCGAAGCATTATCAAAAATATTCAGAGCGGTGAAGGTGTTTTCAGTGTATGTCTTAGGTATTGTCGTTGATGACTGAACAAAATATTCCGCTGAAGTTGTAGAAAAACTTATATCCCTCTCTGCTGTGTAATATAAATTAGTCCCCTCAGAAATGTTTGTAGTGAGTAGACCCAAAGACGAGGTGGCCACATAAGAATATCCGCCGATATTATTTCCGAGGAGCATCTGGCCATACAAAGGAGCCGTTGTGGTGCCCGTTCCGCCGTAAGCGACTCCGATTTCTGTGCCGTTCCAAACACCGCTAGAAATATTTCCCAGATATGAGTTGCCCGTAACTGTCAGGGCAGACGAAGAGGCAAACTGCATATTTGTTTGAGCTCCAAATGTCGTGCTGGCGGTAAACACGTTCTCTGTGTAGCTCTTCGGGATTGTCGAGGATGAATTGATGTAATAGTCCGCGGATGTCGTGGACCACGAACCGCCGACCGAGCTGTCGCCTGTTACACAAACTCCGTTTATCGCAAAACATCCCGCCTTAAGATTTATACCATAAGCAAAAGTTGAAGTAGCTGTCGAAGATGATGTGGTTAAGAATGACGCGGCAACCTCCCCGTCAACAGAAAGGGGCGCATAAGGAGAAGTTGTTCCTACACCCAAATTACCCGTAACATTGCCTCCGGACAGAGGAAGATATCCGGAAACAGTGATTCCGTCCGGAATATCCGAGTCAGTAAGCCCGGAAATACCGCTCACTGTTGCGTTCGTCAAAGAGACGCCGGTCAAACTATCTATCTTGTTTGTAAGGGCGATGGCGTTAGTGTTGCCGGCATAATAATAATTATTCACGGCGCTAAGATTGTTTATTTTAGAAAGAAGATCGTTTCGTGTAGTTTGATCATAATTCTTCAAAATTGAATCCAATTCTTCTTTGGTATAAAAACCCAAAGATGAAACTAACGGTTTGGTTACGTTTACCCCGCCGGCATAAACAACTTCTCTTGTCTCCCTAACGACTGTTTCTGTTGGCGTTTTCTCCGCCACAGGCGCAACGCTTGTAGTTCCGGGAAGCTTTGTATAACCGCCCTCCAATCCGCCCATCTCGTCTCTTCTGATAAAATTAAATTTTTCTTTTTCAATCTGAAGCGCTTCAGTATCTGTTATGGTTCCACTAGTCGCTCCACCGTCAAACACAATCGGCTCAGCGGAAGAAATATTTTTGACTAAATTTTCTATGCCCGTTCCAAAATAATTTGCGGCTCTTTCAAAAATATTACCCACAGCCGCCGATGTTTGAGCCAAATCATACTGAATATTATCCAAAGCAAAAACAGTAAAACTATTTTCACCATCTATGTTCGTGGAGACTTGTTGGTTAAGAGATTTAAAGGCGGTTTCAATCCTGTCTGAAACCTCGTATAAGGCGCCTTTACAAAAAACAGAAAGATCTTGCCGGACACCGGCAAGAACTTCATTTTTTATATCGAAGAGATCAAAATCCCCTGAATTTTGAAAACCAAAAGCAGAAGAAGAAAAACCGAAAAATATTATCGAGATTACTATAAAAATTTTAAAGGATTTCTGACCCAAAATCATTTTTAAATATAAGCCGACTTCATTGCGATAGGAAAATAAAACCTCCGCCAGGCCTTATCTATAATTTTATTACAAAAATAAATATTTAAGAAACGAAAAGAGACAAAAAAATGGGGATAACTTTCTGTTTTTGCGGCTCAAAATAAAGACCGCTTCCTGTTTCAATAAAAAGGAAGCGATCTTATGATATTTTTTCAAAAAATTACAAAACAGTAGCGGTCAAGGTAATGGTAGAGCTATATCTTCCGTCTGACTGGGTTTGGTTTTTCTTCTGAGACTCTGCCCTAAATGTTATCGTTGTGTCTGTTCCAGACGGCTGATTGTTGGAGTTTTCTATGACCACGTCGGTTTCACTAGCCGCCACCCCATTCCATGTGCTAAGATCTGTCGAAAATCCAAAAGCAGATGCGCCGTCCGACACGCTCCATGCCGCCGGCCCGGAAAAGGAAGCGAAACTATCCGCACCTGATGACAACGTGGTTCCCGACAACGTGAGCTTATATCCTCCGGGGTTATCGGTCATAACATTAACAGACACAGAACCCTCTGCAGAACCGCCATCTAGAGAGTTTATCTCCCCTGTTAAAGTTAGGCTCCCGGGGTCTGTCATCGTGATTGTAGAAACGGTCATCGCAATCGCTCCGGTATCAAGTCGATATTGTGTGGATGTCCCCGTTCCCAAAAACATATTGCTTAGCGTATCCTGCATATCAAAATTCGTGGAAGTAGACATCCCTCCTCCATAAGAAATGGAGTCTGTCTCTATTCTGAAATTTGTGCTACTTGCGACATATGCATTCGCGACCGTGCTAGTGACAAAGCAGGAGATAATCGCGAAAATTATTAAACTATTTTTTGGCATGTCTTATATATTTTATAAAAATAATTATAAACAATAACGATAAAATAACATAAGCGGAAATAGCGCAGAAATTATATACTCTTATCGAAATATTCTCTGTGCCCTCCGGACCTCCAAAACCAGGATACATAACTAAGTGGGCATTATAAACAGGAGAAAAGACTGACGGCCTCTCCCAGTTTATCTTAAGAGTTCGTTCGGTGCCGGGAAGAACATACCACGGAGAGACAACGCTGCGCCCCGAGTAATCTCCCAAAATATTTCTAAACTCTATAAAACCATAAGGGTTCAGTTTCGCTTCTCCTGTATTTTTGAAAACAATATCAAACGCCCCATCCTCTAAATATTTAAAATTAGTTACATAACCGGACCTTTTCGCCATCTTGCCTATATCAACGAACACAAGCGCGCCAAGTCTGGCCGAAATTTTTGTAGCATCCGATGACGCATCGCGACGAGATACCAATACCGCACCGCCCACGAACTTATCCGTATTCAACTCCGGAACTTTTACAAATACATCAATAACCGCCTCCTCTCCGTGCTTAAGTAAAAAATTATTATTATCAACGGATAGATATTTACTTATCTTGGGAACACCCGGCGTAACGGTTGCCTTATCAAAAATATCTTCAAAACTAATATTAAAAAGAGAATCTACTCCCGAGGCGTTAAAAATGTGTAACTCCTTTTTTACTATGTTTCCTTCGTCTACTTGAAATTCTAATTTAGAAGGACCTATGGAAAAACTTTTTGTCACAGGGACATCTATGTGCTTCACGACGCTAAACCCAAAAGA
>JAKLHJ010000007.1 GCA_022710205.1 Patescibacteria group bacterium
GGCCGCAAATTAAAGGCATCGCACAGCTAACTTTTGGAGAACAGAATATCGTAAAATTAGATATTGAAGAAAATAAATATATTACAAAAAGTGACAGCTCTGAGATTATTAAATCTTTCATGAAAGATAAGGGATACGACTTTGCGGAACAGATGGGTTCGGGCTATCTTTTTAAATCACAGACGGGAGCCGGTGCGGTAGCTACTCATAAATATTACAGCCGATATTATTCTCTCTGGACAATCACAGAAAATAGCGACAGCGAGGGCAATCTATAAATAAAAAGTGTGCTTTTTAATTATCCCCAAACGAACTTGCTTTTTTAAAATATTATATATATACTCTTACATGTCTTTCGGTTCAGTTAAGAACTGAAAGGGTATTACATCCAAGAGCCACCCTCCGCGAGGAGGGTGGCTTTGTGTTAAGTATTAATATCACGATGCTTCAGATCTCTTCCCCAGATATCATCTTCAAGTCTCAAAACATCAAAATACCCGTCCCCGCCTGTTCTCAACTCTTCTGAAATATTATTTTTAGATGAGAAAATGAATACTTGTTTATTGCGTTGGCGCAAATATGTAACAAGCGCAAGAAAATCAGAATCTCCCGAGAAAAACACCGCAACATCAAATTTATTCAAATGGTGAACTGCATCTATCGTTATTTCAACATCCATATTCCCCTTTTCCTTGACTACTTGTCCCTCTGCGTTAGATATACTGATTCTTTTTAACTCCTTCTTAATTACTGCAAAATTTAAACCTTTTTTTAAATAAGTAAAAAATTGGTGTTTTTTATCCAGACTATAATCTCTAGTACCCTCTGCCGGATAGGCGCTATAGTAAAAGATTTTTAGATTTGGGGACCTAAATTTATTCGTAAGAAATCTTTTTAATTTTTCATAATCGAACATCTTCCCCTTAGCCTTTTGAGCCTCCCAGAGATTTGACGCATCTATAAAAACAAAAACACGCCGTTCTATCTGGTCCTCTATCTGTAGGTAAATATCCGTTTCTTTAATTTTTGTTATAACCGCCATATATGAACCTAGTATATTATGTATATATCGAAAAGAAAGCTTTCTCGCGGCTAAATTTTGTTTTGTTATTTTTACAGCACCTCCCCTCTCTTTAATACAAAACCTGTATGGGGACGTTTTTAAAAAATTATTATCAAAACCGGCCGAAATGAGTATAATAAAATTACAAGAGACAAAATAAACGGACAATTTAATTGTGCATAAAAATAATATTTTTAAGATTACTTTGAGTTTAAGAAAAAATATCTGATAAATAATCAGTATGGCAGAAACAAAAAGACCAAAAATAGGCTTAGCATTAGGAAGCGGTAGCGCCAGAGGGCTAGCGCATATTGGTGTTATAAAAGCTCTTGAGGAGAACAATATACCGATTGACTTTATTGCCGGTTCAAGTATCGGCGCCCTGATTGGAGGTTTCTACGCGTCGGGCATAGACATCAAAGAGATAGGGGAAATTGCCCTGAATACCGATTGGCGCAATCTTTTTTCTATGCTATTTGAGCCTAGTTTTAAAAGCGGAGTAATCAGTGGAGAAAAAGTAACAGCCTTTATTAAAAAACATATTGATGAAAAAAAATTCGAGGACTGCAAAATACCTTTTGCGGCAGTAGCCACGGACCTAAAGACAGGGGAATCGGTAATTTTGGACAAGAGTAAAATGGCAACGGCTATCAGAGCAAGTATTTCTATCCCGCTAATTTTTAAACCAGTTGAAATAGAAGGAAGAATATTGGCTGATGGCGGCTTATCAGCGCCGGTCCCGGTAGAAATAGTTAGAAATATGGGTGCTGATATTGTTATTGCCGTTAATTTGGATAAACATTATTTTGACGAAAACTGGAGCCCCGGCTGGTATGATATTGCGAATGATTCTTTAAATATTTTACGCCACCATTTAGCGCGTGCTGATGTGCTGGATGCTGATATAGTTATCGACATAGATGTCGGAAAAACCTACTGGTATCAATTTACCAACGGACAAGATAAAATTTTAGCCGGCGAAAAAGCGATGAAAGAATTGTTGCCGAAATTACAGGAGATAATACACCAAAAAAATAAGAAAGGAATAAGAAAATATCTGGATTTTTTCAGGTGATAATTTATTATGCAGCTAAATCAGCTTCAAAAGTTCTGCTCAATAGACAAAAAACTGGATTCCCGCCGGAGTTTACCCTCGACCGCGATCGGGGGCGGGAATGACATATGTATAAAATTTTATCCAACAGGGTGAATTTTTGTTTTTACTGGATTGCTTCGCTTCGCTCGCAATGACAAGAGAAGGAATTATTTTACCCCATTGAGTAAAAAACTCTCTTTTTATAAAGAGAGTTTTTAAATTTTATGCATAAAATTTTACTCAACGGGATGAAGTCGCCTCAACCCATCCCTTCACATACGCTTCCAAATATTCTTCTTTCGTGCCGAGGGGAAGCTCCGTTTTTTTCGTGCCGGCTTTTAGGTCCGCAAGCACGTCATCCTCGCCTACTATCTTTTTCAAAACTTTTTCCAATTCTTTCTTTGAGCCAACAGGCACCACGAAGCCGTTCTCGCCGCCCCGCACGAACTCCTTGGCTATGCCCACGTCTGTCGTCACGACAGGTGTCCCCGCGGACAATGCTTCGATGATCGTCCTCCCGTATCCTTCATAGTTTGAGGTGTTTAGGAATACGTCGCAGGTTTTGTAATACGAAGGCAAGTCTTCGGACCAATCTTCAAAGATAATATTTTTCTGCAGGCCTTCTCCGCGCGCGAGCCCTTCTATCAGTTTCCTATATGGCCCTTCGCCTACTATCACGAGGCCAACATCGTGCCTCTCCTTCAAGATATTTTTCATAGCATCTACCGCCAAGAAAATATTTTTCTCAACAGTGAGCCTTGAAGCCATCAAGAATATTTTTTTGAATTGAGGGTATTTTTCTTTCAAGTTAATTCTGACGGGCGACTTCTTCATCGCCTCAATATCGGTCCAGATCGGCAGGACGACCGGCTCGGCTTTTGTTCTAATTTTTCTGATCGAGTCTTTTATCTTTTGTGACACCACCCGCACACCGGTGGCCCTCTTTAGGATAGACTTTGCGATCATGACTTTAAGTCGATTGTATAGCGACTCCCTCCTGAAATATGGGCTCATAAGGTCTGTGTGTATTTGAGCCTGGAATCCTGTATTTAGCCATTTGGCGAGCTTCTCCCCTATAAGGCCAAGGATGAAAGGGTCCTGTGAGGTGATGAGATCTACCCTATGATTTAGGACAAAAGAAAGCTTCCTAGAACTGACCCTAAATAGCCCTAAAAGGCCCAAAAATGACCTAGGATGAGCGAAAACGTTGGGTGCTATCTGATAAACGTTATCCTCATTTCCGCCTCTTAAATGGCCGTTATAGATGGCGATATCTAGCCTGTTCACGAGAGAGCCGTATTCTTTCATTCTGCGATAAGCATCGCTTCCCGGCTTCAAAATGCTCATATCGCTCCCAAGCATCAGCACGTTTAAATCTTTGGCGTTTGGCGTCATCTTTCTTTAGCTATTTTTAAATAATTCCAAATGCTCTCGTATTATATCATCCCAGGAGGTGGTCTTCGTCTTCTGAATTATTTCTGATATTTCCTCCCCTGCGGTAGCGCCGGCGTTCACTACGTCTGTGAGCTTGTTCTCTATGTCTTTGATGTCCATCGCATTCCAGGTGAATCGCTCGGGCAATTTGATCGAAAGGCCGTTCTCCTTGGTAATGATGACCGGCTTACCGCAAGACAAACATTCCAAGATAAAATTAGGGTTGAACTCGGTAAGAGCGGGAGCGACGCACACCGAACATTCTCTTATCTCTTCCAAAAGATTGCCATGAGGGAGCTTCGCCTTGAAGATGACCTGGTTTCTGATGTTGAGCCTTTTTACAAGGCGGACGAGGTCTCTCTTTTCCGGACCGTCGCCGACAAGGATGAGCTTCGCAGGAGCGATCTCTTCATAAATATTCGCGAAGGCGATGATGAGCTTGTCTAGGTTTTTGTATTTTATAAATCTACCGGCGAACAGAATATTTTTCCCGATGGTCGCCTTTCTGTCTAACTGTGCCGTTTCGCACTTCGCAGGGATTGGGTTCGGCAAAACTAAAATATTATCCCTCACAATGCCGTAATGGTTCCTATAAATATTCGCGAGGAGGTCTGTCGGGACGATGACTTTCTCCGCGCTCATAAGGACAGTCTGGCCGACGTGATACAAAAATCGCTTTTTATAATTTTCTTCGTTGTAATAGTTTATGACGGAGCGCTTGGTCTTCCCCTTCTCGGCTAACCTTTCCCAGAGCAAGTCCCCTCCGACCCTCACCATAAATCTCCTGCCGACAAGGCGCGCGACGAATGCCGCGGGCAGACCGGCTGCGGAAATATCCTGAGCGTAAATTGTTTCGTAGCGGAGCGAGGCGGCAAAAATTTTCGCCAAATATATGAGATGCCTTAGACCTCTCGGGAACTTCCTCGAAACCCTCTCTACATCGAGGCCATCATCTATCTCCGGCTCAATCTTTCTGTCGGAATATGTGATGACGCCGGTCTTTATGCCGTTTTCCCTGAAGCTCTTCATGAACTTAAGTGTATGAGTGGCCGGCCCTCCTATGTCGGGCGGGAATATGCCCGCGGCAAGAAGAACGCTCCCCGGCACCATGAGCGACTTCTTGAATACGAACCTGCTATACAGAATGAAGTTCATCGTGGCGAGGATTGCCATAGAGATGCTCTGCGCGAGAATATACCACATATCGAGCGTCTCAACGAGCGCGAATATGATGAGCAAGTTTAGGATGAGGTTCACAATAGCAAGGACGATATATATGACCATCTGGAATCCCATGCCGGAAGTGTTCTTGTCCTGGAACGTCCAGAATTTCTGCAACATTGCGCCGAAGACGAACGCGAAGATGAATGCCGAAGCGGCGGCCAACAAGTATCTGTGATAAAAAATATATTCTACGAACAAGTAGAGCGAGCCGAGGTCCACAAAAGCCGCGACGAAACCGGCGGAAACGTATTTTATAAAAATCCTGTTCTTAAAAAGCGACTTGTATGCGGTCGGGAATTTTTCTTCGGCCTTTTCGTTTATTTTTCTGTATACTTTTTTTATCATAAGCTTTTGAAAATCTCCGCCATATCGCCCGCTATCATACTCCAATCATATTTTGCCATCACCATTTTTTTGGCATTCTTTAATATTTTTTCTCGTAGCGGAACATCATCCATAAATCTTTTTATCTGTCTTGCGATATCTTTTGGATCTCTGATTTTGCAAAATAATCCCGTCGGAGGAATATCCGGAGTGATATCAGGGTCGAACAAAAAATCAGGTATACCGCCGGCTTGCGTGGCGACGACCGGGATATCAGCCGCCATGGCTTCTATGAATGAATTGCCAAAACCCTCCGAAAGAGATGGACGAATAAAAACATCCGACACCTTCAAATACTTAGGCATCTCTTTGTGATCAACTTGCCCCAGGAATTTAACCCTATTCGCGACCCCTTCTTTCTTTGCAAGATCTTTCAACATTTCCATATCGGGACCAATGCCCAATATAATGAAGTTATAATTGTCCGGAAGGAAAACAAGTGACCTTATCACATCATCAGCGGCGTTTTTCAAAACGAGGCGCGAGGTGGTGATTATATTAATATCACCTTCTTTTTTGCCTAATTTATTTTTAAGAGTATTAAGTTCTTCTGCTTTAAAGTCTTGAGAAAAATGTTTGGTATTCACGGCGTTTGGCACGATCTTCATTGGCCCTTTGTAACCCATATCTCTGGCAAAACCGGCTAGATATTTTGAGAGCGGTTGAACGAAATCAGCTTTTGTAAAAATTCTTACAAAAAGAGGGTAAACAAATCTCACTCTTCTTTTAATATAATCGATAGGATCGCCCTCCTGTAGTGTTAATAAATATTTCACAGAAGGATGAAAGGTCTTAAAGAACATCGCGCCAAAGCCGGCATAATTAGCCATCATTGCCCAGATGGCGTCGTAGTGTCGCTCCCTGTGCAACTGCCCTGCTTTTACGAAAGACAGGAAGGGGAAAAGATATTTATTTAAGTTAAGGGGAAACTTTACCAGATCAGCGATCTTCGGTGAATTTGCGGTAAAACCAATCCTGTGGACATTCACATTCCCAATCTTTTCAAATTTGGGAAGATTTTTATCAAAACGGAGCGTCACCATATCAAATTCAACATCCTTCGGAGAGACCCTATCGGTTATCTCTTTTATAGCAACTTCCGCTCCACCGACCACGTCGGGGTAATAAACAAGTGAAAAAACTAAGATCTTCTTTTTCATTTCTATTTTGGCCTTGCGAGCCTACTTCCTTGCTTATTCAAAAGGTCTGCGTAGTGGTATCTGACCTGATCTACAAAAGCCCTACCGTCAGTTGCTCGGGTAGAAACTTTCATTCCCGGAGAGACGATCTTTGCTTCTCTTTCCTCTTCGAGGTTTGAGACGAATACCGAATCGGCTGATTTTGAGATAAGTCTGGATATTGGGGAAGAAACTTCGCCCTCTGAAAGCGTAATGAGGAAGCTTATCTTACCCAAGAGTATTTTTGAGATAAGGGCGGAAAGGCCTGCATAGCTCGCCATGATGGACCACGCGAACTTGAAGCCGTATTTTTTGTTCAAAGAGTAAGCCTTGAACGGAGCGACGACAGGAAGCAGGTATTTATCAAACTTGTTACCGAAACCGATCCTGTAAATAAAATTATTGTTTATCTTTTCGAGAGAAGGGATACCGCTCCTGAACTTGGTCGTGATGACATGGAACTCGGTGTCTTTCATCTCTTTTGAAAGATCGAAAATGGCCTGCTCGGCCGGGCCGAGGTCCGGTGAGTATGTAGTAGAAAATACCAAGATCCTGCTCTCGGGCTGTGGGATTGTTTTGAAATATGCGATCGTCTTATCGAGTCCCTCGGAAAGTGAGATCTTCGGCGCCCAACCGAGCTCTTTCCCCGCGAGAGAAATGTCCGGGCTTCGTCTCTTCGGATCGTCTGAAGCGGCGGCTTCGTAAATTATCTTTGAGCTTGAGCCGACTTTGCCGACGATCATCTCGGCCAAGTCTTTCATCGTCACCTCTCCCGGATTGCCCAAATTCACAGGCCCGATAAATCCGTCCTTCACCATCATTTTATCTATTCCCTCGACGAGGTCATCTACATACTGGAAGCTTCTGGTGTTCGTGCCGTCTCCGTATATAACGAGATCTTTTCCGGCCAGAGCGTTCGCAATGAAGTTGCTCATGGCTCGTCCGTCGTTCATATCCATATTCGGACCGTATGTGTTGAAGATCCTGATGATCTTCACGTCTGTGCCGAACTCTCTGTAATAATCCATGCAAAGTGTCTCGGCACTTCTCTTGCCCTCATCGTAACAAGCGCGAGGACCGAGTGAGTTCACGTTGCCTCTGTAGTCTTCTCTCTGCGGTGATTCCAGCGGGTCGCCATAGATCTCTGAAGTAGAGAACTGCATAATTCTTGCGCCGTTTCTCCTCGCGAGATTTAGCATGTTTATCATTCCTGTGGTGTTCGTCTCCATCGTATGAACGGGATTGTATTGATATATCGTGTATGAGCCGGAACAGGCGAGATTGAATATCCAATCTATCTTTTCGCCGATGTCGAGAGGCTTAACGATATCGTGCTTTATGAATTTGAAATTTTTATTTTTTAGGAACGGCTCAATGTTCTTCGGAACGATCGTTGTCTGAAGGTTGTCCACGCAAATAACTCGATGTCCCTCATCGAGATATTTCTTGCACAAGTGTGAACCAAGAAATCCGGCGCCACCGGTCATGAGTATCGTCTTTTTCATTTATTATTTTTCTTCCAGGACCTTCTTTAGAACGTCTTCCGGAATTTCTTTTATTTTTTTAATTTCTGCATTCCCTGCGTGCGCAGGCACGGCAGACTGATCCTCTTTTTTAATTTCTTCTGAAACTTTCGGCTCGCTTGCTTTCACAGGCTCTTCGATAACTCGCCTCGCGTGCTCGGGAGCGGCGTCATCTTTCTTGGCATCTATTTTACCGAGATTGAAGTTCTTGTCTTTGGAACCAAGCGCTTTGGCCAAAATATTCTTCAGGTCGCCCAAATTCTCGCTTGTAGCCTTCTTTTCGTCAGAAGGAGCCCTCTTTAGAGAACTCAAAGAGACCTTCGCAGGTGACTTGGCGACGGGTTGCTGTGGTGCTGTGTGCATAGGCTTTTGAGGCGCGCTTACAGGTGCCGGCGGTGTGTGTCTTACGGGAGCTGGGGCGGCTGCAGCCGGAGCGGGATTATATGCAGGCTTCACAGGAGATGAAGGAGCCCTCATAGGAGCCGAGGTGTAAGCCGGCTTCTCTCCAAATGTTTTCTTTGGAGGAAATTCTTTTACTCCGTGCTCTTTCTTTATGAATTCAAGTTCTTGCTTAACGGCGACTTTGTCGAATTTTTCTCCCGCAGGCTTGCCCTCCGCAGGTATAGCTTCGTGCCACTTTCTGATCTCTTCTTCGACAACGTCGCGAGGCTTCGCGAATACGGCCCTCGAATTATCGATGATATCTTTTGTAAATTTGATATCGGGAAGAGCAATAGGCGGGAGAGTCTTCGCGGAAAATGGCTGAGAACCGACTCCGTCTATCATAAGCGTGAGATATATCTGGGCGAAACCGAGATTCACAATATCTTCGGCAGTGAACTTCGGAGCAAATATTTTCTCAAGCACTTCGGCGTCAAAAGGCCCCACACGGAATGCGATGGTCGTGCCCACGTTGCCGAATACGGCGTTTCGCACAGTCTCCGGCATCTGCTCGATATACTGGTGAGCGATTGTTAAATTTAATTTATACTTTCTGGCCTCGGAAAGAATGTCGGCAAAAGAATCGTTCACGAACGACTGGAACTCATCTACATATACATAGAAGTTTGGAAGCTTCTTCAGGTCGATATCAGAAACGTTCGCTCTGCTCATTGCCGCAAGATAGATCTTTGTGATAAGCATTCCTCCAATCAGGTTTGTGTTGATCTCTCCCATTCTTCCTTTTGAAAGGTTCGCGATGAAGATCTTTTTGTTGTCCATCACTTCTCTCAAATTGAAAGATGACGTCGGCTGGCCGATGATGTTTCTGATGAGCGGGTTGGAAGAAAACTGACCGAACTTGTTCTGGATAGAAGCTCCGGCCTCCACCATGATCTTGTCGCTATACTTCGCGAATTCATTCACCCAGAAAGATTTTACAGAAGGGTCTGTGACGTTGTCCACGACCTTCTTCCTGTAATCCTTGTCGGAAAGCATTCTGTTAATACCAAGGAGGGTCGAGCCGGGATATTCGAGGAGCGCCAAAATAATGTTCATGGAAATATATTCCATTCTCGCAGACCAGACATCCGGCCAAATCTTTTTGAACGAGGCCATGAGTCCGTTCGCGACGAGGTGCCTCTGATCCTTGCCGACGTCTTCCATCACGTTGAATGAGACCGGATAATCAATATCGTGCGGGGCAAAATATATAACGTCTTTAATTCTGTCCTTCGGAACATAATCAAGAAGAAGCTCTGCAGACTTCCCGTGCGGATCTATGAATGTCATACCGTTGCCGTTTTGGATGTCCTGAACAGCCAAGTTCTCGAGAAGGGTCGATTTTCCCATCCCCGTTTTTCCGATGACATAAACGTGCCTTGTCCTATCGGAGGTCTTTATTCCAAAAGGGGTCTTTTTGTTTCTATAATCTGTTTCCGCAAAATATGTTATATCTTTGTTATTTTCAGCCATAGTTTAAGAATTAGGAATTATGAATAAAGAATTAAGAATGTTTTTATAAAATCTTCAAGTCTTTCAATTATAAGATAAAACGGCTTAAATTCCAAACAAAAAAGGCGGTCGTCGTTTCTGACAACCGCCACGAGGGAGGAGAGTCCCCTACTTCAGTTTCTCGAGATTCGCACGAATCTCCTTCACACGATCATCGAAGCCATTTTCTTCGGCAATCTGTTGCGCCCACTCGAAAAGTTGCTTAGCGTATTCTTTGTTCACCTTCATCCAGATCTTGGCGGCGGACGGAAGTATGCGGACGAGAACCTTCGGATTCCCTGACCTCTCGGCGTAGGAGATGGAGTTGACGCAAGAAAGTTCGGCTAATTTTACCCCAAGCGCGTCCTCTAGTTCGGCCGCGTTCCTCCACAATAGCGCGAGCGTCTCGTGCTCTTTGCGATTTAGGCCATAACCGAGTTCATCCTCTCTTTTCAGAAGATGGCCTATCACATCGTTGACAATCCGAAGCGCCTCCCTACGCCGCCCCGCTTTCGAGAGGATAGAGACTCTGACGTCCGCCTCATTCGCCGAGAACTGCTGGCCCGTCTTCTTCGTAAGTCTCTCCAGTTTGTCGGAGATGAGCACTGCGCAAAGAAGATACCATGCACCAAGGGTGTAATAAAACATCCGGGAAGGAACGAAAAACCAATTAATACTGGAAGCTTTACGCGCCATGGCCCCTGCACACGTGTAGTACACGGACGAATGGGCCGACAAGCACTCGCGGGGGGTCTTGCCGAGCTTCATCTGGAGCCAGTAGCGATATCTGGCAAGCGTGATGATGTTTGTGGTATCTTGCCACGCTCCGTCAGAAATGAGGCGATTCAGAATCTCAATACGCGACTCATCCGTCTGTGGTTTGCCGCTGTAACGTAGTTCGACCTCAAAATGCCTCAACGCCGCCTCGCGACGGCAAAAACAAAAGAAGCAGTAAAAGATGGTCGGAAGCGAGAAGAGATACACCATAAACAGGACGGGGTCGCTTACATTAGACATTCCAATTCCTCCCTTTTCAGCAACGCGGATTTCAGATGATATCGTTTGCAGGCCTACTTACTATATATTTATCAATTTACTATTTTCCAATTTATTATACACTTTTATTGGTTATTGTCAATATATACTTGACAGATGAACGGCTAACCACCCAGGTTAGCCGTTTTTTCTTATATTTTTTATTTTTTACTAATTGCCTTTCGCGACTCCCTCGGTAATAAGCGCTGTCGGAGTATATTTGTTTGAAGGGTCCCAGAGCATCCAGGAAGTTAAGCCGGAGTCGTAAGTCGCCTTCATCTGTGCGCGCACCATATCTGCTGTGTATGTCGCGCCCATATCAAAATCCTGAAGCCAAGGTCGGAGCTTGCTCGGAGTTGTGCTTGCGGCTACCGCTCTTTTTACGCCGGCATCCATAGATATTTTTACAATCTCATAAGGCACAGTAGCGGGATTTTTGTAATTATGAAAACCGGTCGGGTAATGTGACGGATATACCATCGGAGCAACATAGTCAAAATAAGATAAGGCGTTTTCTAAAACCTGACCGATATTAAGATCGTCTGTGTTTGTCATCGTCATTCCGAAAAGGTCTGCCGAGAGAGGCGCACCGATAGGTTTCAAATTCTTGTTTAAATATGAAAAGAATTCTCTGATCTTATCGGCCTTGCTCATTTTTTCCGGATTAAATCTGTAGCTTATATCGTTCATATTTCCGTCTGAAGGGAACCTGATGTAGTCAAAGTTAAGCTCGTCAAAACCAACCCTATAGGCCTCCTTGCCAATGGCTATCAAATAGTCCCAGACTTCTTTTGATCCCGGATCAGCCCAGGTCATCCCCTTCCTATCACCCCACGGCTTGCCTGTGCTCGCACGAAGAACCGCCAAGTCCGGTCGCTTCTTCACGAGAGCGGGATCCTGAAACGCGGCGATCCTTGCGATAACATAAATATTTTTTGAGTGAAGCAGATCAATAAGGTCTTCAACGTCGGCAATTCTTTTTTCAAATGATCCGTTCTTCTCGAGCTCCGCGCCTTTCATCGGGAAAGAGATCCATCCGGTGGAATCTTTCACGTCTATCACGATTGCATTTAGCTCGGTCTCGTCCACCATCTTTATAATCTTGTTTCGAAAAGACGGCGTGCCCGCTACCCAGCTAGAGATATATACCGCCTTCACAGCCTCGGGAGTTTTTATGTGAGTCACCACGCGCTCTTTCACGGCCGGCACCACAGGCACGGTCACGGTGACATTCGCCTGCTGGACTTTGTCATTCGCGATATATCTTATCGGTTCAACAAAAGAAAATTTTTTATACAGAAAATATGCGACAACAATAGAAAAAATCGCGAGGGCGATGATGATTCCTTCTTTTGTGTTTCCTTTCTTGTTTATCATTTTTTAATTTCCCGTCGTCTTTTCAGACTCTAACGAAAGCCAAAGCAACACTGCCCCCAAAAGAACATATATCGCATTCTCAGTCGCGGTAGGAATGCCCATATACATCGGGGCGATTATCATATAAAGCCCTATCCCCAAAAACACCATTCTTCTTTTTTGAGTTAATCTTTTCATCCCGTTAGAAGCAGGTCGCGGTCTAACGCGCTCTCTGCTGTTTATTAAGTTATTAAATTCTTAATTCCCGTAAAGTAACCACACCGTGTCATTCGTAGGCTGCGATCGCGGCTTCTAATGGGATCATATCTATATATTAGCAGATCCAACCATCACCACAAACTCCCCTCTCACTTTGTCCGCGTTTTGCGTATAGTAGTCAATAATTTCCGGAACGGTCCCTATCTTTATTTCTTCAAACATTTTCGTCAGCTCTCTCGCAACGCCGATCTTTCTCCCCGGCTGCAAAAATTCCTGAAGCGACTCAAGCGACTTCATAAATCTGTGTGGAGATTCATAAAAGACTACCGGCCTCTCGCTCGCGGCTATCTCCTTGAAGAGCGTCTCGCGGCCTTTCTTGTGAGGAAGAAAACCAAGGAAAAGAAAAGATGAGTCCGTGAACCCTGAAGCGGAAAGTGCCGTAGTAAGCGCGGATGGACCCGGGATCGGGACAACTTTCAGCTCGTCGCCAAGCTCCTCCCTCGCTTTGTTTATCAGGAAGCTTCCGGGATCGGAGATGCAAGGCGTGCCGGCGTCGGACACAAGAGCGATATTTTTGCCCTCTTTCAATACTGCGATTATCTCGTCTATCTTTGATAGCTTACTGTGAAGATGATAAGAGATTGTCGGCTTGTCTATCTCGTATTCCTGCAAAAGCTTTTTCGTAACGCGCGTGTCTTCGCAGACGATAAGGTCGGCAGAAAGAAGCGTGTCTATCGCACGGAGCGTAATATCTTTCATATTGCCTATCGGCGTGGCTACTACATAAATAGTCGGTTCCATATATTTTATTTATTAGATATCAATCTATCAGATACGCCCGAAATGTCACCCGCCCCCATTGTGACGATTACGGAATTGGCGTCGCAATTATTTTCAAGGTATTTTGCAATATCTTCCAAAAATCTCATGTAAATTATTTCTTTTCCTGGATTGTTTTTCTTTATTTCGGCGACAAGCATCTCTGAATTGATGCTTGGGTCGACAGGCTCTCTGGCCGCATATATCTCGGGCACAAGAACCACATCCACGTCATCAAAACTTTTTGCAAAATCATCGAGAAGCAATTTTGTTCTGCTATAAAGGTGCGGCTGGAATGCTACAAATATTTTTTTGTCCTTAAAAAAGTTCCTTGCTCCCTCTAGCGTGGCCCGTATCTCTGTAGGATGATGAGCGTAGTCATCATATACCATCGCGCCGCCCTTCGTCTCCCCTTTAAATTCAAATCTGCGCCAGGTGCCGGAAAAACCTTCAAGCGCCTTGGCCGCGGACGCCTCGTCTATCTCTAATATTTCCGCCACAGACAGGGCGGCTTTCGCGTTCTCCACATTATGCGCGCCCACAACTTTTAATTTTAACTCTTCGGCTAATTTATTTTGGGAATAATCAACAATGATGCATTTTGCGTTCGCCACAATGCCCCGAAGTCTCTCATCACTCTTGTTACAAACCAAATAGTCTTTTGGCCCGAGCTTTCCCACCAGCTCCGCAAAAGCGCTCTTTATATCTTCCAAATCGCGATAATAATCTAGATGATCATTGTCTATATTTGTGATGACAACAATTCTCGGGGACAAATTAAGAAAAGACCTTCTGTATTCGCAAGCCTCTACAACAAAAAGATTACTCTCGCCCACCACCAAATTGCTCATGGGCCCCTTCATAAGACTACCCACAATAATCGTCGGGTCTTTGTCTGTATCGATTAAAATTTTCCCCGTCATCGCGGTCGTCGTGGTCTTGCCGTGCGTTCCCGAGACAGCAATCGTGTATTTCTCGCGAGATATCGCACCGAGAACTTCCGGATACGAGAACATTTTTAGTCCAAGCTTTTTTGCTTTGGCAAATTCGGGGTTCGTATCATCTACTGCAATTGTATAGATAACAGTATCAGTGTCATCTTCTAAATTATTTTCATTATGACCAAAATTTATTTTAGCACCGAGCTTCTTAAGCATTGCGGTCACGGGAGAAGATGCCCTGTCTGAGCCGGTAACTGACTTACCTTGAAGAAGCAGGAGTCTTGCGATAGCAGACACGCCTATACCGCCTATCCCAACGAAATGCGCTTTCTTTATTTCAGACAAGTTCATAATGCTCATTTTTGTGATATAATTACCTTATTAATAATAAATATACAATAAAAAATCATGAAAGACGAACAACACAAAAAAACTACGCCAAAAGATTTTTTCCTAAACCTTGGGGCGATAGTCGCAATATATGTGAGCGTCATCAGCTTTATCAATCTGCTTTTAACGACACTGGACAATCTCCTGCCGGACGTAGCTACCGGCTATTACAATACTTACGAATCAATGCGATGGGCTGTGGCGTATCTTGTGATCGCCTTCCCGGTATTTTTGATTCTCTCCAAAATCCTGAACAAAGATATAAAAAATAGTCCCGAGAAAGAAAATCTTGGAGTCAGAAAGTGGCTCACATATCTCACCCTCTTCGTAACCGGGATTGCAATGACCGTGGACCTAATCTGGCTCATAAACAGCTTCCTGTCCGGCGAGATAACGCTCAGATTCTCTCTTAAGGCTCTCGTAATTCTTGTAACATCACTTCTTGTTTTTGGCTACTACATTTCAAAAGTTCGCGGCCTGCCTGCGCAGGCAGGAGAGGGAGCCAAATACGAAAAATGTTACAAATGGACATCTGTCGCACTGGTTGTCGCAGCGATTTCTTTCGGATTTTATGTAATGGGATCTCCTTTTACACAAAGGCTTAGAAATATAGACGAAAAGAAAGTGGGCGATCTGCAGAACATCCAGTATCAGATAATAAGCTACTGGCAGCAAAAAGAATTTTTACCGGAAAAACTTTCCGATCTTGAAGCCATCTTAGGGTTCGTCGTTCCAAAAGATACAGACAAGAACGTGGACTATACCTACACAATCACCGGTGCTACGTCATTCAATCTTTGTGCAAACTTTAATCTGGAAAATGAATACAAAAACGGCAGCCCTGAAACATCCGCTAAGTATCCGGATGTGGGAGGCAAAAACGAGACATGGGCCCACCAACAAGGAGATTATTGCTACGAGAGAACAATTGACCCGACTCTATACTCCACATCTCCAAAAGTTACGCCTGTAAAAATAATTCAGTAAAAAGCAAAACAAAAAAGCCCCACATCGGGGCTTTTATTTTTGCTTAAAGAAATATCTACTTGGCGTTGTCTTTGATTATATTCCCCAACTGTTCCAAACCGGACTCTGACTTTATATAATACTCAGACACCCCCAATTTTTCCGCGCAAATCCGATCCTCTTCCCTATCGCTTGAGGTTATAATAACAACTTTAATGTTCTGTGTCTTTGGGTCTTCTCTAAGTATTTTCAAAAACTCCAGTCCCGGCATATCCGGCATTTTTAAATCAAGAACGATAAGATCCGGCTCGTGCTGTTTGATTGCAGCAAGGCCTTCTCCGCAAGTATGCGCGGGAATTACTTCAAAGCCGTCTTTTTTTAACTTCGCGGAATAAAGAGCCAAGAGAAGACTGTCATCTTCTACAAGCAACACTGCCTTCTTTATTTTATCTTTTTCGTCCATTTTTTATTTATATATTGAAAATTTATTCAACATAAATAATTATATCCCACACAAATGATGTCCACAAATACCCAAATCCGAATAATGTTGTATAATTAATTTAATATCACTAATCAATAAACAACATGGACGAAAAAATAAAAAGCGAACTGCAAACATATTTGAAAACAGACACCTTCAGCAAATCCCACAAGTTACTGCGCGTAATCTGCGGTCCGACCAGACACAAAATCATCCACATTCTCAACAGGTCCAAAAGAGGGTTAACCGAAACAGAGATTGCACACGTACTTAGTTCCTCTCTTTCAAAAATATCTCATCAAATGAAGATATTAAAAGAGCATGAGCTGATTGTTTCAAGCGGCAAAGGAAGAGACGCCATCTATCGCCTTGCAAACCACAAGATTAAAAACTTTCTAGGCTAAAACAAAAAAGCTCCCATGCGGAGCTTTTTTGTTTTAAATCATTATCTTATCTCCAATTTTACTATCTCCCCATTTTCCCCTACAACAAAAGAAAACTCTCTTTCTTCCTGTATATGGCCATCTTCATAAACGACCGTGCCGGAATTGTTCATCGGGTCAACGGAGACAGAGACAACATACCATTTTCCGCCAAGCACAGCGTCCACGGGAGAAATTTCTGCAATATTTTCTCTTAAATATGTTTCAACTGTCTGCACCTCACTTACCTCTACAGCGGGAGTGAGCGCAGGTAGCCCTAAGATAAGAAACCCGAGAACTATTGTGGCTAGAACCGCAATCAAAATTAAAATAATTTCTTTCTTCATATGTCTATTTTAACATAAATAAAACCCGCCGAATGGCGGGTTATAAAGAACTACTTTGTACTATTTCTTTTTATAGACTGACCCCCACCACTTCTCCATTTCGATATCTTTCGCCCAGTTATAAAGATTGATGACTTCGATACGAGGTCCATCTTTCAACATTCTGCCCCTTAGCTTCCAAGTCCTCAAAGCGTCAAAAATAATCTTTTCATCCACTTCCAAGATCAAAGCGGCGGTCCCAAGGTCAACTTCCCGAAAGAGTGCGATGCCAAACTTTGAGAATTTCTCGCCGAGCAGTATCTCGATCGACATTTGAGCTTCAACCACTTCTTTGTTGAAGCCAGAGCCCCCGTCACTTTTCTTCATCTCACGTTACCGCCCTTCCTAGGTGATACCTTTTGTGAATAAATCTGAACCAATAGATTTTTCGCGGTTTCGAGAGCGTGTTTTGTAAACACACTTCTCTTACCTCTCTCAAAGATATAGATTCCGGCCATAGCGGCAAACATTCCGTAGTGCATGCCTGCTTCGCCAATGTAAGGACTATCAAGTCTTACGACGAGATCATTGTAAAATGCTCCGATAATCCTCCCCTTTAACAAGACATCACCACACATAGTAGATATGGGGAAATTTGGGTTAAGCGCAAAGGCATGCTCCTTCGCAAGCTTCTTCTTTTTTGATTTCATCCTCAGCTCTACCATTCTTTCGGAATATCTTCTAATCGCATTTTCTCCAGACCTGATAACTCGAAGTGGTATCGGTCCCGTGATTACAGAATACAGTCTCTCTCCGGGACGCCGACCTTCTTCATAAAAATACCAACGCCTCCCATTCCGCTCATAATACTCGACAAACTCCCTCTTTAAGTATTTTTCCTGTTTACTCATTATCGCACCCTCTTTCTTTTTTTATTTTCAAAGAACTCAATTCTCATATAAACTTGCCCGGTTTGCTTCTCAAGTTTCTTAACTTGGTCGTCGCTATCTAGAATCCGATAGGCAACAACGCGGTCCAGGAAATTTTTGGTATACCTTGTGCCCATATAAACACAATGATACACATCAAGCCCCACACCAATACCTAGCGTTTTATAATTCACCACTTCAGCTTCAGAGATCTCAACGATGCGTAATTTCTTGTGCTTGCCATCGTAAACATTGAGCGTGAAAGAACCCGGCTTTTTCATACTTTACTCCTTCTCCGATTTACATCGGCGACTCGGGGGCTTTCGCCCGCTATCGTTTTGTGCCCTTCTAACCTCCTCTCCTGTTTTTATGTCATTGCGAACGCGAAGCGTGCGGCAATCCAGATTTAATTTTTTTTATAAAGACAAACCCCAGAAGGAAAGTTCGTATCAAATAAATACCTTGTTTTTCTTTCTACTCTCGGAATCCGCCTGGCGGCTCCGTGTTCTCTTATAATAACCCCCCACGTGCAACTTCCTACGGGGCAAAGAAAAACCCTTCCGAAACAGAAAGAGTTACGACGATTATCTTTCCCTTTCGGGCTAGATTTGGCACCGTTCAAGGATAAACTCCCCGTGGTTGCCGGCGGTTCAATGGGCTAGTACCCTCCCCGCACTCTTGATAAGTTATTTAATTGTAAGTATATTTTACACCTTGTAATTTTTTTGCAAATTATATTTTTCTAAGAACGTTCCAAATCGCATACATAGCGTATGTATCCAGTTCACAATAATTGAGAAGATTTTTTACTATTACGTCCTTTTCTTTTTGTGTAATATCCCCTGTCGTTATTGTATTCCAGCTTTGCGAAGCGGTGCCGCCTTCTCTTATCTCCAGATCTTTATATGAAAGCAGGGGGACAATAACGGGCAACACACACTTGATTGAACAGCTACCATAAAAATCTTTGTGAACGTAAAGCTGTTTTGAAAATACATCCATCAGATCGTATATTCGAGAATTTACATTTTCCATAAAAGAGGCCGCTTCGGGTATCCTTAATCCAATCTCTTTGTTTATCTTTGATTCAAATTTCTTATTCCAAACAATGACCGAACCAACGAGACCTATGTGTCCTGAAAGAGTCTTGAAAAGATGCTCGCTCGGGTCATCTTTTCCGACATGTATGAATTCATAGTGCTCCGGCTCTTCATTTTGCGCGCGGACTACATGCAGAGAATATTGAAAAGGAATCTGCTGATAAGGAGAAAAGCCGCTGAATCGCGGAATCGCGCACGGATATGTCTCGTAATCCAAAAAATATAGAGGAAAAACGAGCCCCGAAAGCTCTTTCTTTATTTCCTCCTTTTTTATGAGGACTTTGTCGTGAATGTATGAGTCTATCTGATTTCGCTGTATTTCCGAAAACTCCATATCCTCGGGAATATCTTTGATGTGAAAAATACCGCTGTCTATGAGCTCTTCTAATTTTCTTTTACTACTACCTATCCTCGCAATGTCATGGACACTATATTCAGGGACGTTTGGGTTTGCATGAGAAAAGGTTGTGCAGTGTCCGCTTCGCCCTTTCGTAATGCAACAGCAATATCCGTTCGGCTCGGTCTCTTTTGCGAGATATTCTTTCGCGGCAGCCATCTCCCCTTCTACCTGATCCTGTAATTCATTTATCTCATCCGTAATATTATCAATCTTAAATACACCTGCTAGATCTATATCGCCCGAACGCACATATTCTTTATTTAAATGTATGAGATTTATTTTCGCGATGTTTAACCCACACCTCCTTAGAAGATTTACCTGAAAAGCGAGATCAAAAAAGTGCACTTTCTCGTCTATCTCGTTCGAAGACTTAACTTCATTGATTATGTATGTGCCGTGCTTAGAATCGTATTCAAGAATATCCACCGCCGCCAAGAACCCGTCTTTCTGAAATACAGGCTGAAAGATAACAGGCTTTTTGTCTTTAATATATC
>JAKLHJ010000070.1 GCA_022710205.1 Patescibacteria group bacterium
CCGGTATTTTTGGCGAACCCGTGGGAAAATGTCTTTTCTTTTGAGGAAAATATTCCCGAGCTTCCTTTGGCTAGTTCCCTTGAATATGTAACCGCTATCGGTTTGGCGTTAAAGGGTGTGCAGAATAATAATAAGAAATAAAATGAATCTCCTTCCTTTAAATGAAAAAAAACAAGCCAGATTTGAATATCTACTGAGATTTTGGACTGTCGCCGGAATGGCCACGATAGTTCTTTTGGTCGCCGCCGCAACTCCTCTCATAATTTCATATTTTACGATTTCTTATAATGTTGATTTTATAAAAGACGTCGCAGAGAACCTTTCAAAAAGTGAAGGATTCAAAAAGACAGACACTGTCGCCAAGATTATTAAGGATGTTAACAGAAAATCAGCTATCCTTAACGACCCTCTCAGCACTACTGCGAGGCAGGATCTTTTGAGTTCTTTCTCTTTTGTTTTTAAGACAGCCGACAAAATGCGGATAAACCAAAAGGGGATTGTTAAAATAAAACAGATAATTTATGAGCAGGTAGTCAAAAAGGGTTCAGCTCGAACAGGAAGCGTGGCGTCCACCACGGCCTCCGCCACATCAGAGTCCGGTATTCACAAAATAAATATAAAAGGTTTTTCTGCGACCAGAGACGGATTTTTATCTTTTTTGAAGGAGCTAGAGTCTAATAAAAACTTCGTAATGATAGATTCTCCGGTTTCCAATTTGGTAAATAGCGAAAATCTGGATTTTTCTTTGACTATAACATTAAAAGATAAAGCGATATGACGGATATCAAACAAAAACTAAAAAAGAAGCTCTACATCGTCATCGTTGCTTTAGCGGTAACCGTTATTTTTTATTTTTATTTATTTAGCGTGGTCAGAGAAAAGCAAAATACCGGGCTAAATAGTGCGATTTCCGACCTCGGCCGGCTTGAATCGAAGCAATCTAATTTTTCTCTTAACAGTAGAATCTTGGACGAAACGACGGCAGAAAGAGCGCGATTGAATTCTTTTATTCTAGATAAAAAAACCGTTGCCGATTTTATTCAACAAATAGAAGATTTGGGTAAGCATGCAAATGTAGAAATAACCAAATCTTTGTCTGTCGAAAAAAATCCGCAGAAGCCAAAAGAAAATATACTAAAATTTAATGTTAGGGCGAAAGGAACTCTTAAAGATGTTTATTATTTCACTCTTTTGACGGAAAACCTTCCTTATAAAATAAGGGTTAAAAAAATGGCGATAAGCACGAGCGACGCCGACACGTCTTCTTTCTCGTCGGGGGTTATGGGCGTATTAGAGGGTAAGAAAAAAACTGCCGCCGTTCCGAGTGTTTGGGTGAGTGATATAAATTTTGAAGTTATAAGTTATATAAATGAATAAACTTTTTGCAAAATTAAATATTTTTTCACCTTTGCGAAAATTTTTTGACAAAGACCCTGAAAAAGTTGAGCCTTCCCCTCGTTTTGGTTGGGTGCTCATTTTGATTTTATTCCTGATGTTTTCTCTGGCGTTTATGGTTCTCTATTATTTTATGTTTTTGCCGCAGTCTGATGAGGCGCTTTCCGGCAAGCCGGCTTTTGATCCGGAATTATCCATTGAAAATATTTCCAAGCCGAAATTACAAAAAACTTTGGAGCCTTGGATCGCCAGAGAGAAGCAGTTTAATGATTATCTCAATAATCGTCCTAGCTTTGACTTTTTGAAGTAAATTGTGTATTGTTTTCTTCATTCCCGAGGAATTGCTCTCGTAGTTTCAGCCAAAGGCTGATCCGCCCCTGGCGGACAATGTATCTGAGCATTATCGATGATATTTGTTTAATTTAAAGAAGGTTTTTGTCCATATTCTGCTCTCGTAGTTCAATGGATAGAACAGGAGACTTCTAATCTCCTGATGTAGGTTCGATTCCTACCGAGAGCATAAAACGACCACCGAAATGCGTAAGCATTTCGGTGGTTTTCGTTTTATAGCTCTCGGTAGGAATCGAAGGCCGCAGTCGGGCCCACCGCTGTAAGCGGGGGAGACGAGGCGGGCTCGCGGGTACTTAGATTTTTATAAGCGAAGCGACATAAAAAGCTTAGTAACCCGTGAGCGATTCCTACCGATTCCTTCCTTTTAATGCGCAAGCATTCGGGCGGTTTTCGTTTTATAGCTCTCGGTAGGAATCGAAAGGCGGAAGCGGGACCCTTTCTGCAAGAAAGGGAGCTGAGCCGGGGCCGAGAGTACTTATGAGCGAAGCGAATTAGTAACTCGTGGCCGATTCCTACCTTTTTGGAATCGAAAGTTTCTTTTTATCTGTGCTATAATCGCCATATGGAAAATATGGAACAACAAAATCAAAAATCTAGAGAATGGAGAATTGTCGGAAAGGCTTCTTTGGGGAAAAAGAATGAATTTAAAGAGAAGATGAATAAGAAATTGTTTGCACAGACCGAAGCCATGGAAAAGGAATTAAAACAAGAACAGAAAGACGAAGTGAAGGCGGCGGAGATAGAAAAGACTGCGGAGCAGATAAGGCTAATTGAATTGGCAAATGAAGATACCAATAAATTGATGGAGAGGCTTGGGTTTGAGCCGATTGATATTTCTCCTGACAATGTTTACGTAATTAAATCGGAATCATTCTCTAAATTAAAAGGGCCGACTGTAAATGCTTTTGCCAATTACAATAACCAGGCTATTGTCATTAATGGCGAAAAGCCCAGATTAGTACAAGGGGGAGGCGCCATCTTCTGTACGCTGACTTTTCATGAGATGCTTCACTTGAAGAGTCATATTTCTTTTGAAGCGCAGTCAGACAAAAGAAAACCAGAGCTGTTTAGAGCCGGGGTGACAGTATATTCCTCAGTTAAGTCAGACAAAGAGGGTATGATGCACGGTCATTTTCGTGGCTTAAACGAGGCGATTGTGGCACTCGCTGAACAGGATGAATTGAAGAATATTTTGGGAACCGATGAATTTAAAGAAGAAGGGAGTTGGCAAGATTCAGTGCTGGCAAAAGACGTCAAGGAGGATATTCCGTCTATAAAAGATAAAGATGCGATTTTCGTTCTAAGAAAAAAAATAGAAGGTCAGGTGCCCAAAACTCTATTTGTGTCAGAAACGCTATCTTATACAAAACATAAAGAGACTTTAAAATATTTAATGCAGGAGATTTTGTGGGATAACCAAGATAATTTTATCTCCGAAGATGAAGTTTTTGATGTTTTTTTGAGAGCGCATTTTTCTGGAGGACTTTTAGAAATTGCCAAATTAGTTGAGAGGTCCTTTGGCGAGGGAAGTTTTAGACAGTTAGGGGAAATGACAGATAGCGCATCGTCTGCTGTATCAACGTTGGAATTATTCAAAAAACTCCGCGGGAAGATTCTGCGAGAAAGAGAGAAGGGCCAGAAATAACATCTTTTTATTTGTGCAGGATGGAAGACTCGGCTACAACTCTTTTGCTGCGCAAAAGGTCGCAGCCCCGGCTCAGCGACCGTGCGCCGCTACGCTTTGCTTCGCCGGCGACGGTGCCCGCTTCCGCCCTTCTCGTCTCTTACCCTCGCTACAAAATAAAACCACCTAAATGCTATCGCATTTAGGTGGTTATTTTGTGCGCGGTAAGAGACTCGAACTCCTGACCTTCCCGGTGTAAACGGGTTGCTCTACCAACTGAGCTAATCGCGCGACACATATACCATAACATACTTTTATGGCATAGTTAAAGCCATGGAAATCAAAATCATATATGAAGACGATTATGTTCTGGCCTTGAATAAGCCGTCCGGGCTTTTGGTGCATAGCGATGGTAGAAGTAAGGAGCCGACTTTAGTTGAT
>JAKLHJ010000071.1 GCA_022710205.1 Patescibacteria group bacterium
AAATATTTTATGCCTGTTGATGTATATGTAGGCGGAGCCGAGCACGCCACAAGACACCTTATATATGCGAGGTTCTGGCACAAATTCCTATATGATATGGGCGTCGTTTCTCACGATGAGCCATTTATGAAGCTGCACAGCGTCGGGCTTATTATGGCTGAGGATGGAAAGAAAATGAGCAAGAGGTGGGGGAATGTTATAAATCCGGACGACGTTGTTGCTATATATGGGGCAGATACTCTGCGCGTATACGAAATGTTTATGGGCCCGTTCAATCAGGCAATAGCATGGAAGACCGACAACATGATCGGTTCCAGAAGATTCTTGGAAAGGGTTTGGAGATTGCAGGCGAAAGTAAGCAAGAAAGAAAAAGTTTCCGAGGAGATGGAGTCCAACATCCAAGAGCTTATAAAGAAGGTTTCGGGAGACATAGATTCTTTCAGCTTCAATACCGCCATAAGCGCAATGATGATCTTTATCAATTCTTTAGATGAGCACGCGACAATCCCACAATCGGCCTATGAAAGATTAGTATTGCTTCTTTCTCCTTTTGCTCCGCACATGACAGAGGAAATATGGCATCTCTTGGGGCACAAAAAGTTCATATACAAGGAAGAATGGCCAAAGTTTGATGCCTCCAAGATAAAAAAGAGCAAAATTAATCTGACGCTTCAGGTTAATGGTAAGGTCAGGGACAACGTAATGGTTTCGGCCGATATTTCTGAGGAGGATGTAAAAAAGATCGCCCTTGAAAACGATGCGGTTAAAAGAAATATTGAGGGGAAAGAAATAAAAAAGGTGATATATGTGAAGGGGAGACTGGTGAATATAGTGGCTGTTTAGAGAGTAGATAGTAGATAGTAGAGAGTAGAGAATAGTTAAAATAAATACCCCGGTAGGAAAGTTCGGATTGATTATTCCTTAATGCGAGTGTTATCTTCTCGGCAGGCGCCTACGGCTTCTCGAAATGGTTAAATGGTGATTTCCGCAAAACTTCCTACGGGGCAAGAAAAAGGCCACCTGAGAGGGTGGCTTTGTTGCTGCGTGACTACGAAATCGGGATGCCTTCGGAGAGAAGTTCGGGAATCGTTTTCTTCCTGGTAGCGAGACCGAGGCGGGGCTCTCTGCCGGCTGCGCTGAAGTGGTGAGAGTAAAGTTCCCCGGTGCGCGTTCTGCTTACGTGGTAGCAGTGATTGAAACGATAAAGTTCCTCAGTTGAATCAATGCACCGCGCGAACGTTTCCATGAAGATCCCTCTGCCATTTAAAAGTCGATAGGCGATGATAGCGTTTATCAGAGTCCCGACTGAGGGGATACGATCGCTCCGGGTTAAAAGCTCCATCTGCTCATTCAGGTTTTTGTCGAGGCTGTTCGGCAGAACTTCCGTCCTGACGAGGCTCCACCCGATATTGCCCCGAATCCTTGAGAGCGCTCCATGTTTGGCCCAAGTTTTGTCTAAATGTTTTTCAAGTCCAGATCTTACATACATGTCGTTGGGGGAAAGCCCAACTTTGACAGCAAGAGTATGGTCACGTCGTGCATCCTCGAGCATCTTTTCGGTGAACGGCACCTGTTTCAGGGCGTCCCGGTTTTCCGAACTCAGGCGAAACTTCAAGCGGTCCAGTGCTTCTTCTAACCCCCAGAAAGCTCTGGGACCCATGATACTACTCGCCACGATGGACGATACACCCCTTGTTAAGTCTAGTGTCATAATCCCTCGCACCCCTTTCAAAGAACGCTATGTTTGAGTGTTTTATACCATATATCGTGTGAAAGTAAAAGGGCCGCTCTTTCGAGCGGCCCACATGCTATCTTCTTTCTAGTAAACCTTCTTCATCGTCGCACAGCCGAGGGTCGTGCAGATAGGCGCGAGACCAATCTCGATCTGGTCCGTGAAAAAGTCGGAACAGACGATCACTTGTTCCTTGGGACAAATCGCCGAATCCCGCGTGTAGACTCCTTGAGGGAAGGGGATTTCGCCCAGGTAGCACTTGCGCAGGGCCATCGTGTAGATGACGATATTTGCGGGAGCGATGACTTCATCGGGCCCGCCAATTCTACCCTCCGCCTCCATGATCTTGTGAGCCCTAAAGTCGTGCCCCACGGAGTCGGGGCCTTCATTTTTGCGAACGAGATACCAGCCGACCCGCATCTTCTCTTTGGCGAAATTTTCCGACCGCCACCAGTTGCTGGTCGTCTTGCAGAAGAGCTTGTGGAGCCGGGTGTCATCGTACATTTCGTTGATGGTGATGTAGGGCACTGCGATAAGGACGTGCGTGTGCTTGCAGGCCTTGAGCATCTCGACAGAGAACGGCATGTCCCGAAGGATACCCCGCTCATACCGGGAAAGCGGACGACCGAGGATGCGTTCGGCACAAACGACGCCGAGGAAGTTCCCGCCCATCAGCTTCTTGGCCCATATCTGGTAGTGCGCGGTCTTGGTATACCTACACTCTTCATTCCTGTTCGCCATAGAAATTGCTCCTTTCAGCCGATCTCTCGGTCCAGGACTCCTAACGGCCGGAGTGTTTAGACTTTTGGTTTACTATTTGATTTAAAGTGCTTTCCGTGTTGAACCATATCACAGGCCGTATATTGTGTCAAATTGAACAGTTATTCCACAGGTCAATCTTTTTGACTATTGACAAAAAACCAGTATTTTTCTATACTACCTTTACCTGTTGCAAGATTGAGTTTTTCTTGAATATACCACAAATTAATAGCAGTTTAGCGCTAAGAATAATCTTGCCAACAAAATTCTTAACAATAAGCGCCGCTAATTAGCGGAAATGGACCAACTTGTATAAAGTTGGGTTTTTCCTTGTTGAAGTTGGATTGTCACGCCTCGGCTTATGATGCCTCGGCTCGCAATGACAAAAGAGGATATAGAATAATTTAGGAGTTTATTAAAAAGAATTATCAATAATATTCAGGGTCATGGAAATAAAAAAGAAATATTTCTCCCAATACAAGAAGCCGATGATGCACCTACCGGATTTGGTAGAGATGCAGAAGGACTCTTTTAAATGGATTGTGGAGAAGGGCCTCGCGGAAATTCTCAAGGAGTTTTCTCCTATCAGAGACTATACGGGCAGAAAGTTTGAATTGGAATTCACCGGCTATGAGCTGGGGCTTCCTAAGATGAACGAGCACGAGGCAAAGGCAAACCGAGCCACGCTTAACAGCACGCTCAAGGTAAAGGTTAAGCTTAAGAATAAGATTCTTAATTATGAGAAGGAGCAAGAAATCTTTCTCACTGATTTCCCTGCGATGACCCCGCACGGAACTTTTGTTATTAACGGAGTAGAAAGAGTTATCGTTCCACAGCTCGCCAGAAGCTTCGGTGTATTCTTCACCGCAGAAGATATAAAGGGCAAAAAGCACTTTGGAGCCAAAATAATACCTGTAAGAGGAGCATGGATTGAGATCGAGACAGAGGCTGACGGTGTTCTATACGTAAGAATAGATAGAAGAAGGAAATTCCCTGTTTCCTCACTCCTTAGAATGCTCGCCGACGGTAAGACAGACGCGGAGATAATGAAATTGTTCCCTAAAGAGGCCTCAGCAGACGAGGTTGTCTCCGGAGAGAAGAGCCTCGACGAATTGAACTACGTTAAAAATTCTTTTGCGAAAGACACAGCTAAGACAACAGACGAATCTTTCATTGAAATCTACAAGAGACTTAGAGATAGCGATATCGCCACAGCGGCTTCCGCCAGAGAGTTCCTCACAGACCTCTTTAGCCCAGAGAGATACGATCTTTCACTCGTCGGAAGATTTAGGTTCAACA
>JAKLHJ010000072.1 GCA_022710205.1 Patescibacteria group bacterium
TACATATTCTTAATTTATTAGCTGTTATTGTTAATGTTCTATCATGTCGGGTGTTTCCAAGCTATTGAACCATAACGACGGGGTTGACAAAATAACCTAATAGGTATATAATATAAAAAGTTAAGATTGGTATTTGAAAACATAAACAAAAGGAGGATTTACACCGCCTTGTCCCCTAACGAAAACACGAGACTTTCCCAAAGGAGGGAAACTATGTACCTTACGGAGCGAGGCAGGCTTGTCTTCACGATGATCATCGCGACCGCCGCGAGCTTCCTCGCCGGCGTCAACTACATCTACGACCCCAAGTACCCCATCCTGACCGGCCTCATCGTCGGTGCCGTCACGGCCCTCGGCCTCACGATCTCGTTCAGCATCTACATGATCATCGGCCTCGCAGTTGGCTGCGGGGAAACGAAGAAGAACATGCCGCCCCGTGTCCCCGTCAGCAAGCAAGAGACGAACAAGGGAGGCTGCGGCAAGCCCGAGTGTGCGAACTGCACCTCGTGCCACTGCAAGCCCTCCCCCTCAGGCAAAAACGAGGATAACGAGAACTGCATCGGCTGTGGCTACCGCCACGACCATCTGTGATTGGAGGACAATAAGGTGATCTCCCTCGAGTGGAAGCTGACCATCCTCGCCGTCATCGTCATCGCCGCCCTCGTCCTAATCGGATAGAAAGGAGTGCGAACATGAGAGTGAATGACGTCGTCGTGAACTGCAGAAGGCGTAGCGAACAGAGGCGGGACGAGATCTGGTGGGAACAATTCTACCGCGACCTCGGACTCGCCGCTACCGGCCTCCTCATCTGGGGCTTCCTCTTCTGCGCCATGCTCGCGCGGTAACTCCGCAGTGCGGAGAGAAAGAGAGACTAAAATGCTCTTCAACACGAACGCGCTCGGCACCCCGGACGACAACCGCAAGAAGAAGCGGACCAAGAAGCAGAAGCGGGGCAAGGAGGCCCAAAAGCAGACCCCGATCCAGAAGATCGGCCTCGGCATCATCATCGCCGCCTGCTCCCTCGGCATCCCGGTCGCGATTGCCTTCGCGAGCTACACCGCCCCCATCGTCCTCAAGTAGTCGCGTTAGCAATAACGCAAAAGCCCCCGGCTAATAACCGGGGGTATTTTTACCCCGTGAAATCAAATTATTAACACCACCACGATACTCCAAACAGAACGAAAAATCGTCGTTCATAATAAAAAACAAATCTGCATCTATTTCACTGGGGTTTTACCCAAACAAAACCACTTGGAAACCGGGTTTCCAAGTGGTTTTTAGCTTTTTAATTATAACCTTTGCCTTAATCTACAATCTCAACTCCCATTGATCTGGCGGAGCCGGCAATGGTGTTCATCGCGGCCTCTACAGATGCGGCGGTAAGATCAGCCATTTTCTTTTCGGCGATCTCTCGAAGCTGTGCTCTTGTGATCTTTCCGGCCTTTGTCTTTACGTTTGAACCGGATCCTTTCTCGATCTTTGCGGCCTTGGCGATAAGGTCTGAAGCGGGAGGGGTCTTCAATACGAAGTCAAAGCTTCTGTTGTCGTAAACGGAAATCTCAACAGGAATAATGCTTCCCATCATCGGAGCCGTAGCGGCGTTGAATTTCGTTATGAATTCTCCGATATTTACACCAGCCTGACCAAGAGCAGGTCCAACCGGAGGCGTAGGAACGGCCTTCCCGGCGGGAATCTGCAATTTTATTTTCTTAACAACTTTTTTCTCTGCCATATAAAATTAATTATCAATTACTAATTACGAATTACGAATTATAAATAGAAGCTTTTATAAAACGCAATTAGTTTTCTAAACTTTATTTACCTGCAAGAAGTCCAGCTCTACGGCTGTCTCTCTTCCAAACATAGAGACGAACACCTTCACCTTTCCCCTCTCTGTATCTACACCGCTTACCTTGCCTTCAAAATCCTTGAACGGACCGTCGACTATCCTTACCAAATCTCCGACGATAAGGTCTATCTGATGCTTTGCCGTATCTGTGCCCATCTTCTTGAAGAGTGTGTCCAATTCTGTTTTATCCAAAGGAACAGGCTTTACTCCCGCGCCGACGAATCCTGTAACCCTAGGGGTGTTTCTAACAACATACCAAGAGTCATCGGTAACTATCATATCAACGAGCACATAACCGGGATATATTTTTTCCTCGATTGTGACCCTTTTCCCTCCTTTTATCTTTACCTTTTTCTCGACAGGAACAATAACATTGAATATTTTGTCCTCCATTCCCAGGGACTCGATACGTTGTTTCAAGTTTCTTGCGACGGCATTTTCATAACCGGCGTATGTGTGAACGGCGTACCAATTTCTTTCTGTGTTCAGTTCTTGTTTCATCCTCCTAAATTTTAAAGCAATTGAATAATAACTTCTTCAACTGGTTTCGCCCCCATCCAGTTTTTAAAAATTTCTCCCTCTCAAAAGCGTCATACTTATTACTAAACGCTTCGTAAAAAATTAACTTAAATGGACCCTTATCCTTCGTCGACTTTGAGCCACCACTAACCCAAAATTACCTTCTGAAGCAGGGAGATGAATACGCTGTCAAAAAATGCCAAATATATAGAAGTAGCAACCGAAATAACGACAACGGCGATTGTGAAATTTATAGTCTGAACATTAGTAGGCCAGCTTACATGCTTTAACTCAGCCCTAGTCTCCTTAACATATGCGATAAAAGAATTTAACATGTTTTTCTCTAATTAAACCTATTTTAAACCACCCTCGCGGGTGGTACTTAATATAATACTCAGAACAGAAAAAATGTCAACGAGTTCCATAAAAACGATATTTTATCCTTCTTAAAGACCGAAAAGGCTATTTAATTCCTCTTTGGTATCCAAAACAAATCCCGAGGCCGACTTGTGGCCCCCTCCTCCATATTTTTCAGCCATTTTAGAAACGTCTACTGTGCCGTCAGACCTCAAAGATACCGAATATTTACCGTTCTTCTCTACCCAAACTATACCTATCGGAGGCATCTTCTGCGCCAAGGCATTACCAACTTCTGAATGAAATACGGGGGTCTCTATAATAAGAGTCTTGTACCCTTCGAAAACTATCGGCTTTGCGCGCGAGACAAGGTCGGAAATCACCTTGTTCACCTGGGCCAATATTCTACTCCCCTCTGCTATAAAAGTGTTTCTTGTTTTTTCATCCTCAAAATCAGAGACGACGCCGTCCCACGCGACAAAATCTGCGGGCAGTCCGGCAAACCAACGGGAAACTTCCCTACTGAACGGCAGTGAAAATTTCCACAGATCTTTGTCTTCTATATATTCAAAAAGTGTCGGAACTTTTATGTCAGGATGAAAATATTTCCAAGATAGAACTGCGGCGGAGTGCGAATTTTCAAAAACATATTCGGAAGCCTTCTTCACGGTATCTTCATTCGTAATATGGTGATCTATCATCACAAACCTCTCGGCATTTCTTGCGATAGCGTCTGTGACGTCTTTTGGATATCCGTAATCGAGCAGATAAACGATCTTGCCCCTAACGTCAGGTGGAGATGTCTTGTAAAGTATCGGCAAATAGTCCGCACTGTCTCCAAATTTTTTCCAAGCGGCATAAGCGGCGCCAAAACCGTCCGAGCAGTCGGCATGATAAAGAACCAGGATTTTTTTGGGCTCCTCTCTCAATTTTAATTAGAGCTAGACTTAACCTTAATCTTATTTACTGCGCTTTCCTCTCTTTTCGGAATTGTGATCTTGAGTATCCCCTTCTTGTAGTCGGCATCCGCCTTGTCCATCT
>JAKLHJ010000073.1 GCA_022710205.1 Patescibacteria group bacterium
AGAGATAAACTCACGACTTAAATTTATGTTGGACGTCGGTTTGAATTATTTGACGCTTGATAGGCGCGCCGGCACCTTGTCGGGAGGAGAGGCTCAGAGAATCAGGCTTGCGTCTCAGCTCGGCTCACACCTCGTGGGAGCCCTCTACGTGCTCGATGAGCCTACAATCGGTCTTCACTCACGCGACAACGAACAGCTCATAAAAACCCTTAAGCGATTAAGGGATCTTGGCAACACAATCATTGTCGTGGAGCATGACGAAGACACTATCTTCGCCTCAGACCACCTTGTTGACATCGGCCCCGGGGCCGGCGTGCATGGCGGGAAAGTGGTTATCTCGGGCGATACTGATGAGCTCATAACGAATAGAAAATCGCATCCTTTGGGCAAGTCGCTCACTTTGGATTATTTGAGAGGGGACAAGAAGGTGGCCGTTCCGGAAAAAAGAAGGAACAAAGAAAAGGGGGCGCTGAAAATAATTAACGGACACGCGAATAGTATAAACGGACTTAACCTCGATGTTCCGCTCGGAAGGCTTGTTTGCTTCACGGGTGTTTCCGGTTCGGGAAAGTCTACTCTTATGTATGACATCATTCACAAAAATCTTGATGCGAGACTAGAGAGATGGAGAGGTTCAAAAGATCCTATAAATTGTAAAAATTTCTTGGGTTCGGAATATCTTTCGAGAATAGTTCTTATCGATCAGTCTCCGATCGGCAGAACTCCTCGTTCAAATCCCGCGACCTATACAGGTGCATGGACTCATATAAGAGACATGTTCGCGGAGACGACAGATGCCAGGGTCCGCGGATGGAAGCCAAGCAGATTCTCTTTCAACGTAAAAGGAGGAAGATGCGAGACCTGCCAAGGAAACGGAATGATCGGAGTCGAAATGCACTTTTTGCCGACGGTATATGTGCCGTGCGACGTGTGTTTGGGCAAAAGATTTGAGAAGGAGACGCTCCAGGTAAAATACAAAGGTAAAAATATTCACGAAGTTTTGAAGACCACGATAGAAGAGGCGGCCGTCTTTTTCAAAGACATACCGGCTATATCAGATAGGCTCGACTGCTTGGTGGACGTGGGTCTTGGTTATCTGGAACTTGGACAGTCTGCGACAACGCTTTCCGGAGGAGAATCACAGAGGGTGAAGATCGCCTCGGAGTTTTATAGACCCCACGCAGAGAGAACGATATATCTTCTCGACGAGCCTACAATCGGTTTGCATTATGAGGATGTCGGAAACTTGGTCAGCATTTTACAGCGCCTTGTGAACAGGGGGAACTCGGTTATTGTTATCGAGCACAATATGGATGTCATCAAGAGCGCCGACTATATAGTAGATATGGGGCCGGAAGGAGGGGAGAATGGCGGTAAGGTTATCGCGACCGGCACGCCGGAAGATGTTGCCAAGAATCCAAAATCTCACACGGGTAGATACCTTAAGAGGGTGCTTAAATAGAAGACTCTTGACCCCGTAGTGAATTTTGGCAATGCGCTTCGCGCGCGGGCCATTTTAAAGGCCCATTGCCAAAATTCACTACGGGGTTGACACGCTTAATCTGGGGTGATATAAGGATAAACAACATATCGAATAGTTCTTTGATCTTAGGCGCTTGCTCGCTTAATAGATAAAAAAGAGGGGGAGTCTTGAATGCCTTTCGCTGTCAGCGCCATTGGAGCGTTGTTCCTCTTGATTGGCACTTATTTTAAGGTCATTTCCTCTACGTGGGTCATCGTCTATTTTGTGGGCCTCTTGTTCGTCGGTATCGGATTTTATATTAACAGGAGGGACGACTGCGTCCCTGTGCCCGTCCATGTTCACGAACAGGAAGAGATTGATTTCAGTAAGCTTCTTGATGAAATGCAAGAAGAGTTCAGGCAACTCGGTATAAAGTCCGACAAGAATTAGAAAGAGAAAGGGAGGTGCTTATTATGCCGATGGTCAGCATTTTGACCGGGAACATTCCCGGCAAGGAGAGCGACAGGCCCTACGCCAACGTTCGTCCGCCGAAGGTGGAGAAGCCGAAGAGCCCGAATCCGCCGGAGACCCCGCCCGGCTACCCGAAGGTCGACTAGTTCGACACGCGTCCCAAAAGGGCACTCGCACGAGTGCCCTTTACTTTATCCTATATATATTGTAGATTTGTTATTAGTTTGTGTGGGCTTGTTCTTTTAAAAAAAGGTTCTAATTAAAGAAAGGATGATGCAGAATGTTGCTTTCGAATGATTCAGCAAGGCAGGCACAGGAGAATGTTTGGCGCGCCGCACTTCGTAGGGGTATGGAGTTCGCGAGATTTTCTCCCGATCTGGATGGTTTGAAGAAGGATGAAACCACAGACGTATTCTATCATCACGGGACGGACGGCAAGATGATTGTCGTTATCTCCGGTGTACACGGCATCGAGGGTATCCCCGGTTCGCTGGTCCAGCAGAGTCTGTTCCGCGGTTGGGGATGGCCTGAGGAGCTGTCTGTCGCTGTCGTTCATGCATTCAATTCGAGTGCGTTCTACAATATGCGTCGGACGGACAAGAATAACATCGATCTTAATCGACATTTTTCCGAAACGTTAGATCATAATCCTGATTACGCCGGCATCCGCCACCTCGTCGAGCCCGAAATGCTCACTGAGGATTCGCTTAATATTTTTAGGAATCTTCCTAAGTCGGAGATGGGGGCGTTCCTGGCCACGGTCAAGGGTCAGTGCGAATTCCCGGAGGGCTTATTCTACGGAGGTAAGGAGCGAGGCCCTTCTTATGAGATGCTGAAAAATATCTGTTCTTTTTTGCATCTTCAGGAGTACAAAGAAGTCGTCGTTATCGATCTTCACACGGGGCTCGGTCCCTACAAGGTCGCGACGCTCCTCTCTCCTCTTTTGTCGAAAACAAGCGAGGATGCAGTCCGGACGAAGAGCTGGTATGGCGACGGCGTCAACTTCATCAACGTGAAGGATAATGGCGTCGTGTCGAGTGTTCAGGGAGATGTCGCGCCCGCATTGCAACGTCTTCTTCCCGGTGTGAAGTTCACGGGTATTGCTCTCGAAATGGGAACGAACACGATTGCCGAAAGTTTTCCCGCTCTTATCGCGGAGAACTGGCTCTATAATCACCCTGAACTCGTCAATAAGGTCAATCCAGCCCTCGTGACGCGCGAGATGGAAATGTTTCTCAAATCATTCGCGCCCGTCGAGGATAAGGAATGGTTGAAGGCTCTGAAGATGGCCGCTTGCAAACTTTGGTGTCAGTCAATTATTGGCCTCGGATACGAGCTCTATTAGAACTGTTAAATAAGTCGCTTCAAGGACCCCCTTTGGGGTCCTTTTTTAATCAAACAGAAACTTCCTGCGGGGTAAATAGTGGTATTTGGTTCTTCCTTTTGCAAAAAATTGCTATAATTTACGTATGAACCTCAAGCGTCTTGAATTGCTTGGCCCCAGCAGGAAAGTTCGAATTAGGTTTATCTAAGTTTGTAACATTACTACAATATCATTCTGATTGTGCTGATATTGTAGTGATATGAAAAAGAACGGTTTTTTATTTATCCAGAAACTTCCTGCGGGGTAAATAGTGGTATTTGGTTCTTCCTTTTGCAAAAAATTGCTATAATTTACGTATGAACC
>JAKLHJ010000074.1 GCA_022710205.1 Patescibacteria group bacterium
GCTATTTTTTGTTTAATCATAAGATACAGATGATAAGTCTGGTAATTGGGCCTCAAGCTCGGCTATTTCCTTTTCGGTTCGGATAATATAGTCCGTCACCTCGTCATAGTCGTCAAAATTACCGACCTCATATTTCCATACAATCGTTTTTTGTAGTTTGTCACTGTAATATTCGGCTTGTAGCCAGTAATCACTTCCACTGGCGTCACTTCTCGTCTTTACGGATAATCTCAAGTCGAGGGTTTGGGTCAAGTAATCAAACAAACATTCGGTTTGCTCGTCATAAGTTAAGTCAAACTCGCCGCCGCTCTCATTTTCGGCTTGTGTGATTGCTTGTAGTATTTTTTCTTTAGTCATAGGTTTATTTTTTAATCGTCCTTTTTAAATTCCATTAGATTCGTTGGGTTCTTTAACTGGTTCAATTTTCTTCTTTCGACCGCCTCTCGCCCCGTAATATCGGGCAGAGTAGCAAGTAAGAATCTTCATAATATCCTCTGCTAATTCCTCTTCATACTTCTTTTCTTTAATTTCCACTATCTCAACAATTATCTCTAAATTCCTAAAAATTGCGTCCAGATACTCGTAGCCAAATCTTGCCAGTCTATCTTTATATTCGATTAAAATCCGTTCAACCTTTCCCTCAAAACACATCTTGATTAACTTGTGTATTCCTTTTCGTTTTTCATTTATTCCACTTGCTATTTCATCTATCATCAAATACTTGTATCCCTTTTCTTCGGCGTGTTTTCTCAATCTGTCTTTCTGCCTTTCAAGGTTTTCTTTTTGTTTGGCGGTGGAACATCTGGCGTAAATAACAGTCAGCCGTTCTTGCTTTTCTTTCTTAACTCCCATATAGGTATCCAAATCATCTTCCCGAAAACGCCTATGCTCTCCGTCTGTTTTGAAAGAATTTATTTTGTTGTTGTTGGCAAGTGTCTTTAATGAATTTATACTTATACCGAGATACGCACTTGCTTCTGTTATTTTGTATATTTTCATAGCAATCTCTTGCGAGCAATTTCTATGTAGGCATCGTTAAGTTCAATGCCAAGATAATTTTTGCTCTGTTTCTTTGCGACTAACCCCGTTGTGCCAGCTCCAAAAAATGGGTCTAGCACCAATCCGCCAATAGGACACCCCGCTTTTATCATTGGCTCTATCAGAGCTTCCGGGAAAGTTGCGAAGTGAGCCTCTTTCAATGCTTTTGTATTTACTTCCCACACACATCGCTTGTTGCGGCCGTCAGGACTTCCACCGAATGTTGTTGCCCGTTTACCCAAGCCTTGTCGCATTGGCTCTCCTTCTGCTTTTCTCGTCTCCCAGTTTTTTCCGTGGAATTTACTTTTAAGCGGTTCTTTCTGCATTTCAAATTTATACTTCTTACTTTTTACGAAGAAAAATACTTTTTCAAAATCAACGGTAAAGCGGTCTTTAATCGGGGACGGCATACAATTCGGCTTATACCAGATTATCTCGTTGCGAAGTATCCACCCCCTATTTGTCATTTCAATTGCAAAACGAGAGGGAATTTGGCATAGAGACTTCGTTTTTAGGCTTATCTTACTGAAGTCTATATTCCTTCCGTGAGCCATTTGAGCAGTAAAAGTCTTTTCGGAAATATCCCCTCTAAAATTATCGTGTTTACCTGTCGGGCTATTGAAATATGTATCGCCAACATTTACCCAGCAAGTGCCTTCCTTTTTTAAGACTCGCATTACTTCATCAAAAATGTCGCAGAGTTTAGTTATGTATTCTTGAAAAGTTGGCTCTAACCCCAGTTGCCCGGCTATACCGTAATCACGCAACGCCCAATACGGTGGCGAAGTAACGACACAATCAACACTCTCATCGGGTATCTTCTTTAGTTCTTCCAATGCGTCTCCGCAAATGATTGCGTCTTTCATACTAATTCCATTACTGCTTTAATGTGTGCCTTATTTAATTCCTGCCATTTCTGCCACGCTGTTTCTCGGCTTCCATCTTGGTATCGGCTATCCATCATTACAGGTGAGACACTTTTGCCCGGTGCCATAAGTCCAGTATCGTTGTAGAACATAAGAGCGATTATCTCGTAAGACATAATATAGTCTTTCTTTTTTCCTTCCTTTTTCGCAAAGTCATAACCCTTCTGCCACTCTACGGTTTCTCTCTCGTTTTTTCTCGCACACTCATTGCAAACTGTTCCCCACATTTTGGTTTTTACTTGGTCGCATATACTACAACGAAAGCCAATCGTTTCTCCCTCTGAATTTTTTACATCGTTGTTCATATTATTATTTTATTAGTTTAGGATTCTCATAGATGTTGCCGATGACTTCAATGAATCCGTGAGTTCCTGGTTCCATACTTTCAGCGTAACCATCAACTTTGTGAGATACATAGAAACCTTGTACCGACCAAACAACCACCCTAGTTAATGCAATGGCGTTCATATGTTCTTGTGGACTGGAATGACAACCTGAACAACTAGACCAGTCTGTGTAAAGAATCTTAACTATATCCCCCTCATAAATCTCTTTGCCGTTCTTGTCGAGGATTCCGGTGAATTGCACAATCTCATATTCGCCATCACAATTTTCAATATAAGAATCTCTGTCAAGAACATATAGGCCACCATTTCTTTCAAGTAAAATCGTGTCATCTCTCCACTTGTTTTTTAGTTTATCCCACGCTCTAAATTTTATTATTCTATTCATATATTTCTAAATAAATCTACTAATTCACCGAACGCTTTATTAAAAGCATCTCTGTGTTTTGGAGAATCGTCCCACCCAAGTTCATCGGTAAGCGGAATGAGAATTGAGCGTATCTTGCTCACATAAGAAGCATATATGGCATCACTCCATACTTTTTCGCTGTCTTTTTCCTGCTTTCCCTCTCTAAAAATGTCATTTTGTTTATTGCTCATATTTTTCCTCTTATTCTATTAACTAACTCTTCTGCCGTATCCATAATTTTCTGTAATTCTTTTATGGATATGACCTTTTCTAATGGCTCTAAGAAGTAAACTTTCTCTCCGTCTACCTCGTAATACTCTTTTGTTATTTTTGTTATCTTCATAGTAATTATATATTATTTAATAATAAAAAGCAAGTGTTTTTAACCGATTTCTGTGGATATTGTAGGGTTTTTGTAAGCAGTTGCTACCTGGTAGTAATAACGGCTCTCCCGTCTTCGTCCCTAACGAGGGCATAAGTAAATCGCCTCGGGTACTTGTACAAATGGGTCCCGCTAGGGTCTATGTTGTTTTCTCGACAAAACTTGATTGCGTCAATCAACGCAAGGTTGGCTAATATTTCTTTCATATTGTTTAGTCGTTGGTCTGATAGTCTTCTAGTTTTTCATTTTGCCATTCTTCTGGCAATTCGGCCCTTATTTCTTCTAATGAGTAATAATCACCTCCCCCGTCCACTATTTCGCCATTTTCGTCATATAGCGTCCACGCATAAACTTCGCCGTTAGCCCATTTGTTATAGGTTTCTAGTTCGGCATCAATAACTTTCTCAAAGTCTTTCGGGGTTATGCCTAATACTTCGGCAGT
>JAKLHJ010000075.1 GCA_022710205.1 Patescibacteria group bacterium
AATAAATAAGGTTGAATTTGTCTTTAAATCAGCGACACCCGCAGACACAATTCCTCCGGTTACCACAATCACTATATCTAGCGCGGCGGGACAGAATGGCTGGTATATCGCGCCGGTTGAGGTTTCGTTAACCGCCAGCGATGAGGGAGGTTCCGGATTAAAAGAAACCAGGATTTGCGTTGATCAGAATGACCTTTGCGTACCGGTCGCCGGAAATTCGGCAGAGATAAATGCGGAGGGGAAAAATTATGTTAGATATTTTTCTTTGGATAGTGCCGAAAATTCTGAAGTAATCAAGTCAGAGACGGTTAATATAGACAACACCGCCCCTGTTTCTTCTGTTCTTGCGGAAGATACAGATAACGACACTCTTCTAAACACGAGCAGTGTATCACTATCAGCCACAGACTCGGGAAGCGGAGTTTTGGCGATTAAATATTCTTTTGACAACGGAGAGATTTTCACAACTAGCTCAAACCCGGCAACGGTGGAAATACCCGCGGGTCTACATGTATTGACATTGTTCTCTGTAGACAATGCCGGCAACACAGAGGCCGTCCAAAACAAGACCTACAACTCCCCTGACGCATGCCCGTCAAAAGAGGGTAAAATTGAAAATAACGGTTGTCCGATGGCCATTGTCGCCAATGTGACAGTTATCACTCACGACCAAAGCAAAGGTGGTATCTGCGGCACCCTTCCAAATGGCAAACCGAGACCAAATTGCAAACTTCCGCTTACAAATTCAGAAGTGAAGGTCTTCGATATGTCCGACTCCGGGTTTATAAACGCCTTCGGCGCGGGAAGACTGAATCATAAAGCCGCTGAGATATTCGCTTCGCAGAATGGGCTCGCGGGATCTTGCACAACAAATGAATCCGGCATCTGCAAAGTCGGCGTTGGAAATACGGGAAAATATTTTACCGTAGCAAAAATGGTTGACGGCTCAAATGAGGTGTATGCGGGGAAAGAGTCTGACTTGTTTTCCGACTCCGCAGAAACAGAAATAATATTTTCAAAATTCATAGATAAAAGCGGAGATGTTGAATATAAGCACGAGGGTCTTGCTCTAGTGCCTATAGTCCAAGGCAAATGGCCCTTTATGCTTGCCTTCCTCGGATCCCTTTTCTCAAAAATATTATAAACACCGAGCACACAAAACAGCCCTCATTATTGAGGGCTGTTTTCTTGATTGCATTTTTAACCAAAAGTGCTATTATCTTAAGTCTAAGTTATTAAAGGTCGGGAAGATTTTTAAAACAAAAAAACAAATGAATTCTAAATTAGTTTGGACAATTATCGTCCTTTTGATCGTCTACGGTGGTTACCTTATGATGACAAAAACAACAACTCCGGTTGTTGAAACTCCTGCCGCTACAGAGGAAGTTGTTGCTACAACAACTACTGAAGCAGCCGCGGACGTTGCCCCTGAAACACAGGAAGCAGCCGTTCCAGCAGCTCTTTAATTAAACTGCAAAACAAAAAACACCCAGCACAAAATGGGTGTTTTTTGTTTTCCTTAATTGGTAATTTGCCTGCCTGCCGTGCCTGCGCACGCAGGGCAGGCAGGTAATTTCTAATTGTTGTACAGGCTCATTGCCTTATCGCGCCCTTCGACGATCATCATTTCCGTAGCCTCGGCAAGCCTTTTTGACATTTTCTTTATCTCAGCCATCTCCGGTTCCCTGAATTTACCCATAATCATTTTTGTCACCGCCTCCTCACCGCTAGGTTTCTTAATCTTGCCGGAAGGTGTAACCGGGCTAATTCCTATCCTGTATCTGACAAACCCCTCGGTCTTAATATTTTTTATTATTGATTCCACCCCTTTGTGCCCGCCTGAGCCACGATTGAATGTGATCTTATACTTACCCATCGGGAGATCCAAGTCGTCGTGTATTACGATAAGTTCTTCAGCTTTCTTTTTGTTTGTTATAAGCGGCTTAACGCTCCCTCCGGAATTATTCATATAATTATCCGGCTCGACAAATAGCACCTTCTGCTTGCCGATCTTCCCCTCGCAAGTAAGGGCGCGGAGCTTCTTGTCTGTCTCCCAATCTGAAAAATCAGAATCTTTGGAGAATATTTTCTTCATATTTTCAAGCACCACACGGCCCATATTGTGCCTTGTGTTCTCATATTCTTCTCCAGGATTCCCCAGACCAACGATAATAAACATAAAAAAAATGAATTAAGAATTATGAATAAAGAATTAAGGATATTCTACAATTTATCAAATAAAAATAATAGACCTCGAACAAAACATATGGGCCCACAATAAAGAAATCGAGATTTTTATCTCTAATTCCTAATTCTTGATTCTTTATTCTTTTTGTAGTATAATTGCAAAATGACATTGAAAAATAACGATAAAAACGAGGCTATGTCCCCTATTCCGTGTGAAGAAAAACCGGAATCATGGTGGGATTTTATAAAAGAAATAATAAGGTTTACTATACTCTCGCTGGTCGTCGTATTACCGATACGATTCTTTGTCGCGCAACCTTTTCTTGTAGACGGTGCGTCTATGGTGCCCACATTTGAAGATGGTCAGTATTTGATCGTCGACGAGATCTCTTATTACTTCAACAGCCCGCAGAGATATGATGTAATCGTTTTCAGATATCCTCTTCTACCCTCAAAATATTTTATAAAAAGAATCATCGGCCTTCCGGGAGAAACCGTAATTGTTAGAGACAATACTATAACAATAAAAAATTCCGAGAACTCCGAGGGAATCACTCTGGAGGAGGTTTATGTTAAAAATCCGGATTTCCAGAGCAGAAATAAAGAATGGAAATTATCCGACAGCGAATATTTCGTAATGGGAGACAACCGCGCCGGCAGTTCGGACTCCAGGGAATGGGGGCCGCTAGATAAGAAATTTATCACCGGGCATGTATTTGTGAGACTTCTCCCTCTCAGCAAGGCCGCCATATATCCGGAAAAAGTAACCGAATAAAATAACAATTATTAATAATTAGAGGGTAATATAAAATGGAAAAGAAAAAAGCATCAGCAAAGAAAGTTCCACCGCAAGCACCCAAGGGCATGAGAGACCTCATCGGCGACGATTTTTACAACTATCTTGGTTTTTTTGAGAAATCAGCAGAGATAGCGGAATATTATGGTTTCAAACCGATAGAGACTCCTATCTTAGAAGAAACCGATCTCTTCACTTCGGGAGTTGGAGAGGGCACAGATATCGTAGAGAAAGAAATGTTCACCCTCAAGACAAAGGGCGGCGATTCTCTTACCCTCCGGCCGGAAGGCACAGCCCCCGTCGTGCGTGCATATATGGAACACGGGATGCAGAGCATGCCACAGCCTCTTATGTTCTACTATTATGGACAGATGTTCAGGCACGAGAAACCTCAGCGAGGCAGGCTGCGAGAGCTTAGACAATTCGGCCTTGAGATACTCGGCACGGACAAAAGCATCGC
>JAKLHJ010000076.1 GCA_022710205.1 Patescibacteria group bacterium
AAAAGAGTTATCCCAATGTGTCTGTTCTGCAGCTGGACGCACATTATGATTTAAGGGATGAATACTTAGGGTCTAAATATAATCACGCATGCGCCGCAAGACGCATATCAGAAATCTGTCCTTTAGTACAAGCAGGCTTACGAAGCTTATCAAAGGAAGAAAAGGATTTTTTAAATACCAAGTCTAACGGAAATATTAAAACTGTAAATGTTTACGATATTTTAGAAAAACCGCTTTGGAAAGATTATGTTATCAATAGCCTTTCAGAAAATGTGTATATAACAATCGACTTGGACGTCTTCGATCCGTCTCTTATGCCTGCCGTTGGAACGCCGGAACCCGGCGGGATCGGATGGTATGAACTGATAGATCTATTAAAAGAGACGGCCAAGGATAAAAAGATAGTCGGGTTTGATGTAGTAGAACTTTGTCCGATAGAAAATCATATAATGTCGAATTTTTTAGCCGCAAAACTTGTTTATAGGCTACTGGGATATATTTTTATGATGACCAACAAAAAATAATTAGCGAAAGAGTAAGCAATGATACTTGTTCCCAGAAAGAATTTATTAGTTCCCAAAAGGATGTTCTTCACGAAGGGTGTGGGTACTCATAAGGCGGAACTCAGAAGCTTTGAGTTAGCGCTCAGGGATGCCGGAATCGAGAGATGCAATCTCGTACACGTTTCAAGTATTTTACCGCCAGAATGTAAAATAATACCCAGAATAGAAGGCTTGAAAGAGCTTGTCTCAGGCATGATTACATTTACCGTTATGGCAAGATGTTGTTCTAATGAACCACACCGTTTGATAGCGGCCAGCGTGGGTTGTGCGGTGCCTGCAGATTCAAATGCATACGGTTATTTGAGCGAACATCACGCCTTCGGCGAAAATGAACGCGTTGCCGGTGATTTTTCGGAAGACTTGGCTGTTGAAATGTTGGCGTCCACGCTTGGCGTGGAATACGATGAAGATAAATCATGGGATGAAAATAAAGAGATATATCAGCTAAAGGACAAAATAGTAAGTACGTCAAATATTACACAATCCGCAATAGTTGATACGGAAGGAAATTATTCCACGGTAGTAGCCGCTGCCGTATTTTTATTTTGAATAAAACTTTAAAATTAACTTGAACACAAAGGAGGCAATGTCATGGGAGATAAAGGCAAAAAAGATAAAAATAAACACGATAAGCAAAAGCTATTAAAACAGGAACAGGGGAAAATGAGACAGCAACAGAAATTCGAAAAGAAGTAGAAAGTAACAAACATATATCATACAAACGTCCATCCTTCATACGGATGGCCGTTTGTATGTATAGGGCAGGTTCGTAGTTTTACCTTTCTTTTTCTCCAACCGTATGTTATATTTTGTCTCATAGGAAGAGATAGAATATGAAATATAAGATATTCGTAAGTGGTGTCCAGAAGGAGCTGAAAGAAGAGCGCCGGGCGGTTAAGGATTTCATCCTTGCCGATCCGCTACTATCGGAATACTTCGACGTTTTTCTGTTTGAAGACGCGCCTGCCAAAAGCAAATCGGCCGAAACAGTTTATCTAGAAGAAGTCAGAAAGAGTGATATTTATATCGGCATTCTTGGCCAGAAATATGGCGCTATCAAGGCAGGCAAGATATCGCCTGTCGAGTCAGAGTTCAGGGAAGCCAAGAAGGTACATAAGACGATCCTTATTTATATCAAAGGCGAAAACGGCCAAAATGATAAAAAACGTGACCACGGCATTCAACGTCTTATCAAAGAGATCAGCGATTCTAAACAGGGTTTCAGTCGTAAGCGGTTTAATAATAGTGAAGAGCTTACACGATCCGTTTATGCAAGCCTGCTTGACTTTTTGAAAGAAAAAGGCATTGTCGGCCGTGGCGCCTTCGATGAGAGAATTTGTGTTGATGCCAAAATGTCCGACATTGATCATGAAAAGGTCAAATGGTTCTTACGTGTCGCAAGAGAAGAACGCAAATTTCCGCTTAGTCCTAAATCATCCGTTACGGATGTATTGATCCATCTCAATCTGCTAAGAGACGGTAAGCTAACGAACGCGGCCATCCTACTTTTTGGGAAAAATCCGCATCGATTTTTTCTCCAAGCAGAAGTCAAATGTCTTCACTTGACAGGCACAGAGGTGTATAAGCCGTTTTTGTCCTATAAGGTCTATAGCGATAATCTATTTGAGCAGGTAGACAAGGCAGTTGGCTTCGTGGTAGATATTATTAAGCAAGCGGTTATTCAACAAAAGCATACTCCTCAGTTTAAACGGCCTTTCGAGATTCCGATATTTGCTATTCAAGAAGCGATCGTGAATGCCGTGGCGCATAGAAACTATAATGTGACATCCGGCGTTCAGGTCATGGTCTTCGCAGATAGAATTGAAGTATGGAATTCAGGGAGCCTACCGCCCGAATTGAGCGTAGAGGACCTAAGAAAACCGCATACCTCGTATCCCGCCAATCCGTTGCTTGCCAATACATTGTATTTTGGCAGTTACATTCAGAGAACAGGGTCGGGGACAGTTGAGATGATTAAACAGTGTCATGATCAGGGAGCTCCTGAACCGGAGTTTGTATTAATCAGGAACGTGGAATTTAGGGCAATTTTACCCAGAGATATATTCACAGAAAGTGCGCTTGCCCAGATGGGGCTAAATGACAGGCAGATTAAAGCCATAATGTATGTTAAAAACAAGGGTAGGATTACAAACCGTGAATATCGACAACTAAATAATATCTCGGATGAAGGCGCAAGGCGTGACCTAGAGGTTCTCTTAAAGAAGAAGATATTTAAGACCCAAGGTAGAGGTAGGAGTCTTAGTTACATTATGTAGGTTGCTCATTGGCGATTATGTGGCGATTAGTTGGCGATTGTGGCGATTAGTTGGCGATTAGGCCTTTGGGCTAATTGGCTCTGTTTGGGCAACAGCTCGTCTAAGTTTAGCGGTGAGGTGTTATTAGTAAGCGTAATGAGGCGGTTGATCGACAATTGATGCAGTATCTTGCGATCGGTGGATTCTTTGAATTTTTCGATGAAATCGGGCGGCAGGACATCGATTATTCGCAGCAGTTTGGCGATGCGCTTGCGGTGGATCTTTAGGGGTTTAGCGGCGGAAAGGCAG
>JAKLHJ010000077.1 GCA_022710205.1 Patescibacteria group bacterium
TCTTAAAAAATATTAATCCGTTAACGGTGCGGCTACAGGAGCCGTCTCTACAACAGCGGTCTGGCTAGAGGCCCCTGCTGTTTGCTGTAGCGAAGCGGATTGTCTACTAATAGGAGCGAACGGATTCTTCTTCTGAGGGACTTCTTTTTCTATCTCCTTACTCTGATCTTTCAAATTGGCGAGAACTTTATTTTCAAAAACTCCCCTGTCTAACGAGATTGTTTTTATAGCGGAAATTTGTCTCAAGAAGGCGCCTATTTCAGATCCTCCCGTGGCCTGCTCTGTAGAAAGTCCTTCCGTGCTTGTAGTGCCCACTCCTGAATACATAAAAGCGGCGACCAAAATAATTACTGCGACAATCCCTATTATTATGTTTGTGATTTTAGAATCCATTATATTGTTTCTTTAAGCCAATAAGTTTTCAGCTCAATATTGTATTCGTCGGTATTCTTATCGCTTGCGGTGAATGATAGCGATGAAATATCAACGAGTCTCAAGCTGTCTTCAAGGTCCTTAAGGAATGACCTGAAATTAGTGTAATTTGAAGAAACCGTAAACCTCAAAGTGGCGGTGCCGTATGGATTATTGCTTGTCATTTCTCCCTCGCCGACTTTTTCTGTCTTAAGGTCGATATTTCTGATCTTCATGTTGTATTTGGAGGCGATATCGTCTATGTCGATAACAAGCTTCACGTTGTCTATGCTGTCAGGAAGCACTTTGTTGATCCTTTCCTTCTCAGTGTCGGTGAAATTGTTATAAACGGCCTGCTTCTGCCTATAAACCTCGAAGAGTCCTTTGCTCTCGGAAAGAGAAGCGCTTAGAGAATTCCTCTCTGCGCCGAGAGCGTCAATGTCCGATAAAAGAGGGCTTGTATAAAACAATGACAAGAAGAATGAGATTGTGATCAGCGTTAATGAAATTAAATAATTCATATTTTTTATTCTATTCCCCCTTGTAGGGCCTTAAGGTTCTTGTAATGTATAAATTCCGGATCTATATTCGCGGTGGCTTTGAATACAACATTTCCCGTAAGCCCGGGGTTAAAATCGGAGAAGATTATATTCGAAAAATCCTTATTCCCGGTCATCTTTGAATTTACAAATTGTTCGGCCTGCAAGGCGATATCGCTGTAGCTCTTTGCTTCGCCTCCCAGCTTGAGGTCAGCGGAGCCGTTGCCCTTGTTTGTGTAGGCGAATTCCGTATATCTCAGTTTTGACATCGTGGAATCTTCCAAGAATCCAAAGAGATTCTGGAGAGAAATATGGCTGTCCAAAAGGGCGTTCATATTATTCAGCTTAGCGTCAAATCTAATCATCTCTTTCATAGCAGAATCCTCCTCCTTGAAATTATTTTGAACCTTCTCCAGATCAGCCTTTATGTTTGCAATCGAAGATTTCAAAACGGTTTTATAGAAAGTTCCTCCCCCGAAGACAGAAAGGGCGATTACGAAAATTATAATTGAAATAAAATTTAGAATTGCGGAAAAACCAACACGCTCTCTCTGACCGGAAGAAATGAGCGGTTTCTTTGGGATGAATGACGCCTGAACCCCACCCCTTTGTATGTCGCCTATCATATTTAAATTTATTAATAAAAATTTTTAATAACCAAAATTTATTGTAAACCTCTTAGGGCCAACCCGGCCGCAACACCAAAACCGGAACCATTTTCCGCAAGAGCCTTTTCCATAATCGCGGGAACCTCTATTTTTTTGAAAGAATTGCCTATCTCTACCTCTACCTCCATCTCCTTTTTGGCTAATACAACAATCCCCTTCAGCTGAGCTCCTCCGCCCGTCAAAATAACTTTTGTAATCGGTCTGGAATATTTTTTCTGATAAGCAATGAGAATTTTCTGCGCTTCATAAAAAATATATTCGAGCGTCGGGCTTATAACAGCGTTCAAATCGCCTCCTTCAACCTTACCGATGGCCCCAAGCCTTCTCTTCGCCTCCTCCGCCTCTGCGAAACTGAGCCCCAAAGACTTCTGCAACGATAGAGTAATATCTTGGGCACCTTTACTGATGACATGCGAGGCTTTAGCAACCCCGTAATCGACGATAAGAAGCCTTGAAGCAGAAGCGCCCAAATCGAGGATGGCAACGGCGTTAAGCTCGTTAGAAAGATTTGCTCTGGAGGCGCTGAATGTCTCTATTTCAAGAGGCGTGGCCTTAAGCCCCAGCTTATTTATTATCTCTCCATAGGCGGAAATGATGCTCTTGTGAATAGCGACAATCAAAACTTCCATTTTAGGGATTTTCCTCGCCTCACCCTCGGCGGTAGGCATCGAGGAAGTCTGTGTCTCACTATATTCGTGCGAAGGCACAATCATCCAATCCAGCGCAACTTCTGTTATCGGCACCGGAATATATTTTCTGGCTTCCAAGGATACCATCTGGTCCAAGTTCCTCTCCTCTATTTTTGGAACCTCTATCAATTTCAAAAGGCTCGCTCTTAGAGGGACAGACAAGCTGGCGGAAGTGGCATTTATATTTACTTCTTTGAAAAGGTCTTTTATGGCTTCAACAAGCTTCTCCGGTGGGAGAGACGTGGACTGCCCGACAGCCATTCCTGCGTAAGGGCCGAGAGCGACTTCTCCGTATGTTTCAAGCTTGGCGACACCACGCTCTTTTTTTAGTTGGACAACTTTAATAGACGAAGAGCCGATATCTATACCGACTACGCTATCCGGCGTAGAACCAATACCAATTTTCTTTAAAAAATCTGAAAATGCCATTGTTATTTTGAAGACGGAAATTATAGGCAAGAGTCCCCTCGCGTAAATTGCCAGACTTCAGTAGTTATTATAACATAGCTAGTCTTTAAAATTTATTTTCAAAAAGCCGACTTATCCACACCGTAGGAAGGTTCGGACAGATTTGAGACGGCCAAAAGAACTTAAGCGCTCGGAACTCGCCTGCCTGCCCTGCGTGCGCAGGCACGGCAGGCAGGCCTGACGGCTCCCTTTTGGGTAATATTACGAGAAAGA
>JAKLHJ010000078.1 GCA_022710205.1 Patescibacteria group bacterium
TTCAAAGCATTGCCACCCGTTGTTGTTTCCGGATTACCAAACATAACTCCTATCTGCATTCGAATCTGGTTAATAAAGATCACGACGGTTTTACTCTTTGCCACTAGCGCGGTCATCTTTCTGAGGGCCTGTGACATAAGCCTAGCTTGTTTTCCTACGTGGTGTGCCCCCATATCTCCTTCGATCTCATCTTTTGGTGTGAGTGCGGCGACAGAGTCAATGACTATTACATCAATCCCTCCGGTCCTGATAAGGCTTTCAGCGATCTCAAGAGCCTGTTCTCCGTTGTCCGGCTGGGATATGAGAAGGTCCTCTATTTTTACGCCCAATTTTTTCGTGTATTCCGGATCCATGGCGTGCTCGGCGTCTATATAAGCGCACACTCCTCCCTTTTTTTGCGCTTCAGACACGACATGAAGGGCGAGGGTAGTCTTTCCTGACGATTCCGGGCCGAATATTTCGATTATTCTGCCTCTAGGAAGCCCTCCGACCCCTAACGCTATATCTATTCCTATTGAGCCCGTAGGGATGGCATCTACGCCAACTTTCGGCCTTTCGCCAAGTTTCATAATTGCTCCTTCTCCGAACTTGCTTTGGATTGCCTTAATAGCGTTATCCACATTTGCCCCAAGGCTTTTGCCGGCTTTTTCCGTTTTCTCAGCTGATTTTTTTGCCATTTTACCCTGTTAAGTAAAAATTTGTTTAATTGTTTTTACCTATAATCTTATTTTTCTAATATTTCGACGGTCTTCCTTTTGGTTATTACCCCGCTATAAACAAATTTTAAATTTTCTAAAGAAAATTTTACTTAACAGGGTGAACCCTGGGTCGTTAAGTAAAAATTTGTTTAATTGTTTTTACTTATATTTATGTTGTTAATGATTCGACTGCAATCCCGTTTAGTTCTCGTTTTAGTTAGAAAACAAATTTTATCCGGTTGAGTAAAATTAGCTCCGCTAATTTAAATTTTATTTTTTAATAAAATTTTACTCAATTGGATTACTAAACAGGGTGAATTCATAAAATTATTAATATCAATAATATTATATGCGCCGGAAAAAGCAGGGGAAGTTCACCTGTCTCAACTTATGTGTTATTAGATACTCTTGAGAGCGTCTTCGTCCCTGGCCAGGCCATCTCCGATGCTTGCCTTGTTATTATTTACGATAAGTTCTAATATTTCTGATTTTTTGTTTCCAATCCTATCTTTTGCTTCTATAAAAACCGAATTATAACCGTCGTTTAAGATAACCTTTTCCTTAAATTTACCCGAAGTGTCGGCAAAGATTGGTTTTCCATTTAGATACATATAGCTCACGTTCTTTACGTTGCCGGATATTTCTACCACTTTGTTGGTTGCGGTGTAGCCGCTCTCGGGGCTCTTTATTTCTATTATGGGGCCTCTTAAGACCTCGATAGTTTCAAAATAGGCATAGGAAAATATCGCTAAAGTTATCAAGCCGATAACCGATATTTTTATATTGGTCCTTATCCTATCTCGCATGAACTCATTATTTACCCTAAATCTTTTTTATACAAATTCTTCCTCTTCTTCTGTCGGCTCTTCTTTACCTTCCGCTTCTTCTTCAGTGCTTTCTGCTCGCGCCATCGTTGCTTCTAGGTCAGTTCCTTCTTTCTCCTCTTCCTCCGCTATTTCCGCGCCTTCGTATTCATTAATCAGGGCCGATACAGCTCCGCCCCCGCCCATATTATCGCCCGATTTCATATAGACCTCGCGAGGCTTTGCTCCGTCTCCGGGACCGATAACGCCTCTTTCTTCCAGCAAGTCCATTATTCTAGATGCTCTGGCATACCCTAGTTTAAGTTTTCTTTGTAGGAGTGTTGTAGACGCTTTTTGCGTGGACATAACAACTTTTTTGGCTTCATTGAATATCGCCTCGTCTTCTCCGTCAACGCCCTCGCTTCCAAAATCTGCTGAAGCAAGCGTATCGCCCTCTTTTACTTCGGAGATATTAATTTCTTCAGGGACGTCGTCCTGGTGTCTTTCTTTTAGGAACTTTACGAGCTTTTTAATTTCGCCCTCGGTTATGTAGCCGGACTGGATTCTTATCGGTTTTGAAGTCTCACTGCCTATATAGAGCATATCTCCGGCGCCAAGGAGCTTTTCCGCACCGGGAGCGTCTAGGATTGTTCTAGAGTCTATTTGAGAAGGCACCTGGAGGGCGACTCTAGTAGGGATGTTCGCCTTGATAAGACCCGTAATAATCTCTACTGAAGGTCTTTGCGTGGAAAGTATTAGGTGGATACCGACAGCTCGGGACATTTGGGCCAGTCTTACGATAGATGACTCAAGCTCTCTCGGATATGCGGACATAATATCGGCCAACTCATCAATAATGATGACAATATACGGCATCGACTCCATCGTTTCCTCCTCGTTTTCCTCTCCTGTGGACATCTTTTTGCTCTCTTCAACCATTTTGTGATAAGACTGAATGTCTTTTGCGGTGGCTTCCTCAAGAATGTTGTATCTTCTTTCCATTTCTTTTGCCGCCCACTTGAGCGCGAGAATGGCCTTCTTCGGATCGGTAATAACACTCGTCAGGAGATGCTGAATGCCTTTATAGAGAGTGAGTTCGACTCTCTTTGGGTCAATCATAATGAACTTAACTCTCTCTGGAGGGTTTCTGTATAAAAGAGAGGAAATTATCGTGTGAATTGTGACCGATTTTCCGGAGCCTGTAGTTCCCGCGATGAGCATATGGGGAGCTTTGGACAGATTTGAATAATAAGGGACCCCCGAGACTGTCTTGCCGAGCGCCAGATATAGTGCGTGAGGTGAATCTTGGAATGTTTGAGTATTAAACAGTGACCCCATTCCGACGATTGATTTTAGTTTATTTGGGATTTCTACGCCCACGAGAGACTTGCCCGGGATAGGGGCTTCTATACGAAGAGGGTGTGCCGCCAGAGCGAGAGAGAGATTGTCCTGAAGGG
>JAKLHJ010000079.1 GCA_022710205.1 Patescibacteria group bacterium
GTATTCTGATATTTATACCAGGTTAACTGAAACTCGTCAAGTATAGGGCGAATCTGCTCAATAAGCGCCGGGACAATAAGCTGTTCGAAAGTAAAAGACAACCTGGGCTTAGATGGCTGTGGACGTGCGGCAAAATGAGTTTTACCGTAATCGGGCAGAACATAGTTTGTACCAACTATCCACCTACATTGCTTAGGCTGGCGTATTTCCGTAACCTTTTCTTTAATAGAAACACCCTTGCGTTGCTGGCGTGTAGTAAGCGCCGGTAAGGGTTCGTCATATTTCAATGGGACATACCTATTAGAGCCATACACGTTGGTATATTCCATGGCCCTACCAATATCGTAATCCATAAACTCGCAATCAAATACTGATATATAGAAATTATTCCAGGGCAAGTCGGCCGGAGACATTTGAGGATCACTAATTAATTGAGCTCCACCTTGAATATACTTAGCATTACCAAACAACCCTACGTTGGACTCGGCAATACTTAACAACTCAGCTTCACTCAGCTCGGGCATCAGTATTCGAAGCTCGGATATCTGCATCAAATCCAGATAAAAAGCATATTCAGCATCAGAGAAGTCAAGATCATTAGAGAACTGCACCCCAGCCCTGGCTACATCGATATACTTAGTCTTAAACTTTTTATCCTCCGGATCAAAATAACTACGAGTGGCGCAGCGACCCAGGGTAAGAAGGTCGGTTAAAAGCTTCTTATACAAAACATCCGACCACCCAGACACATCCATAGAGTGGCGCACCAGCTTCTGCATAGCCTTGGCATAATTGACTTTGAACCCGTCTGCCCTCTCAAGCATCTCGATCTCATAGGAGTTATCCGGAATAGACTTCTCCTCTTCTGTAGGCAGGCCGGCTGCACCCTTATACTTCATAAGGAATTCCTTGTTCAAACTTAGCACATAAGCCTTAGCTTTGGCCGTAGCCTCAACGTCACGAGAACTGGAGTCTATAGCGTTGATAAAGATATCAAAGTCAACGCTATCGAGCATGCCCTGAATATTACTCATAAGCTTCGGAGCCAGGCTAAGGGGTTGCCAGAGTACGTTATACCAACCTTCTCTCTTAGCAACCTTAGATATCGGAAGATCATTAAGCTGCAAATTATTATCATTAACAGGCTCCCCTAGCAATGAGTTTTGATATATATCTACCGGCTGCTGGCCGTTAGCATAGAGACGAAGAAGGTTATCGTGAGAAAAAGCGGAGGCACCCCAACTAGTTCTATCATTTAAAAATATTGAATAGATTGCCTTTGCCCAACCCATATAATAATCAGCGCCCTTCAATGCCGGGTCTATGCTCCGGTCCGGAAACTGACCAATTTTATTAACATACGATGGGTCTATTTTTGCAAAGGAATGCGTAATAGGGCTAGCCTTTTTCATTAAGCATATTTTTTACAAAGATAACTATTTTGCTCGATACCAATTTCTTTTGTATCTTTGCGTAGGATAGATCGGGGTCGCGTCCGATCGATAAGAGGAAACCCGATCTCCTCTTCCCTTCTTTTGATCGGAGTTTTTAATGAACGGATAATGAATAAGGTTAGTGGAATTTATGGCATCAGGTCAATATCTCATCCGGAGCGGGTGTATATAGGGAGTGCAATAAATATAAGAAGGAGATTTAGCGAACATAGAAGTAAACTAAGCCTTAATAAACATGGTAGCCCAAAACTTCAACATCATTACAATAAGTACGGTCTTAATGATCTCATCTTTGAGATAATAGTTAAATGCGAAAAACAAGACCTAATTAAAACAGAACAAGTATTCATTAACCTATATCGCCCATGGTTTAATATTTGCATTACCGCCGGAAATAGACTAGGAATGCGTCATACGGAAAAAACCAAAGCCCAGATAAGATTAGCAAAATCCAACATCTCTCAGGAAACAATAGAAAAAATAAGAAAAGCTGCCCTAAACCGCTCTCCCGAATCTAGAAAAAGAATGGGAGCAGCCCAATTGGGAAATAAAAATGGGCGCAGGAAAATGACCATAAACACAGAAACCGGGATTTTTTATGACACGATAAAAGAGGCTGCCGAAAGTGCGAATATAAACCATAGGACACTAGAACTACGCCTATCAGGTAAACTTAAAAACAAAACAAAATTTGCATTAGTGTAATTTTTTCCGTATCTTTGTACCATGAATCTAATACACATAGAACAGCAGCCGCAACAGCCAGGGGAAATCCTCCGGAGGCCTTCTATGTGTGCATGATACTTTGTTTCCTTCTTTCATGTTCACTGTTAGGCAAGGGGGCTCACCGGGAGCCCTCTCTTCTTTTACAAACATCAGAGCTGAAGGCAGGCATCGAACCCGCGACATCCTCTTTACAGGAGAGGCGCTCTGCCAACTGAGCTACTCCAGCATAGTTGCGGGACGCAGTACCGCCCTGCGCTCAGGTGAGCTTATGAGACTCCCCGGATCACTTGATCTTCCCGCATTTTGTCGGCCCGCATGAACTTGCATCACGATCACCCGCGTATCAGGCGGGAATCCTACTATTAGACGACGAGCCGTAAATAAAAAAAAACCCTCTTTTTGGGAGGGCCTTTTCCGATGTTTAACCTAACCTAGGCATCTACATAGCGGTCCTCCCATTGGATGAGCGATCAATGGTGACGTTTTTGCCTGTATTTGCCATTCTGTACGAAAACATTTTCTTATAGTTCGGTACAAAGATAAGGAAAAATTTTAATAATGCAAGGGATTGAGGAATTATTTTTGTTCCCCCGGTCATTTATTTT
>JAKLHJ010000008.1 GCA_022710205.1 Patescibacteria group bacterium
TGTGAGAAAGACGGCGCCACACTGGAAGAGATCGAAAAATTATTGAGAGACGGCGTTCCTGCGGTAGTGTATTTCATAGAGCCATCCGAGGATGAGCACCATTATGCAGTCGTGACCGGCCTCACGGACAAAGAAATTGTTCTCGCGGACCCTTGGAACGGAGCGGATTTTCGAATGATGAGAGACGAGTTTGAGAAAAGATGGTATGGATACGAGGACGAGAAGAACAGGTGGCTCCTCGCCGTATATAATGAACCATTTTGCGGATGCAATTGTGACAAAAAATAAAAATAGGCGCGCAATGAGGCGCGTCTTTTTTTTGGATCAAAAATCAGCTATAATCGTAATATTATGAAAACATTTGATAATAAAAAGCTGTTTATCTTCACCCTTGCGATTATTTCGCTCGGTTTTGTGTATGGGGACTTCATTTCCGGACTAGACTACGATTTTGACAATCTCCTTAGCAGTATTAGGACGCCCGCCGGCACGACCATTTTCGGCTACTTGACGCTTTTGGGAGACAAATACTTCCTAGGGGTTTTGAGCATCCTGCTTTCTCTCTTTATTTATAAATACTGGTCTAAGGACACGTTTTTGCTAAAGGTATTTTGGGCCGCGTTTATAATGAACACGCTTTCCGGCCTCGTCATAAAGTATATGGTGGGCAGGGACAGGCCGCTCGGAGCGGAGGTTCTGGAGGGTTATACATATTCATTCCCAAGCGGGCACGCTACGACAGCATTTTTCTTGTATGGATTTATTGCGATAATTCTCTTTAATATGAGAGATATCGGAAAGAAGAAGCGATATGCCGCGACTGCGTTTTTTGTGTCGCTCTTTCTTCTCGTAGGTTTCAGCCGTTTGTATCTCGGTGTGCATTTCTTGAGCGACGTTTTGGGCGGATATATTATCGGATGGTTCTGGCTCAATTTCCTGATATCTTTTTTCAATGAAATTTCTAGAGACCAGGCGTCAAGTGTGGTCAAGGTGGTGTCCTAGATTCCTTGCTCCGATTTTAGCCTTAAAAATACTTGATATTTCGGCGGGGTTTTTGATTTAAAAATAAATCTGTTTCAGAACGATTTTTTTAGCGCTTTATCCACAGCGCTTTTTATTTTTTTAAATTGATTTGAACTAAAATGAAAACATTATTAGAGATATTATTTTTCCGACAAAATTTTTTATATAAAAAAGTTCACAAAAATTATTAAAAATTTTTTGAAGGATAAATCAAAACAACATGCCAGAAGAAAAAAAGACGACGAAGAAGAAGCCGGCGAAAATGCCGACAAAGATGGTTAAGAGGGACGGAACTATTGTTGATTTTGATATAAAAAGAATTACGAACGCCATATCCAAGGCGATGGAAGCCGCGCATGAAGGCAAGGAAGAGGATGCCAGATTTGTGGCGCACGGAGTCGTGAAAGAATTGGCCAAAATGATAGCCGATGACAAGGACTATATCCCGACCGTTGAAGACACGCAGGATCTCATAGAGAACGAGCTTATCATGATGAGCTTCCCGAAGACCGCCAAGGCATTCATTATATATAGAGAGAAGAGGGCCGAGCTTAGGCGCCAGACGGGTGTCGTGGTGAATGAGGAGGTCCGCACGCTTGTGAATGAAAGCAAGAAATACTTCAGAAACTCGCTATCAGAGTTCGTGTTTTACAGCTCTTACTCAAAGTGGATACCGGATAAGGGGAGACGAGAGACATGGCTCGAGACTGTTGGAAGATATTTGGAATTTATGGAGGAGAATCTCGGCAAGAAACTTTCGCGAGATGAATACGAGGAGATCAGAGAATATATGCTCTCGATGAAGACGCTCGGCTCGATGAGACTTTTGTGGGCCGCGGGCAAGGCCGCCAAATCTACGAACGTCGCCGCTTACAACTGCGCATTCGTCGCTCCGAAGTGCTGGCAGGATTTCGGCGAGATAATGTATGTCCTCATGTGCGGGACGGGAATCGGATTTTCGGTTGAGAGGCAGAACGTGGAGATGTTGCCGATAATCAAGAGACAGAACGGCAAGAAGGTGCCAAAACATTTTGTAGAAGACAGCAAGGAGGGCTGGGCCAACGCTTTTGTGCTCGGGCTTAATACTTGGGCGGAAGGAGGAGACATTGAATTCGATTATTCTAAAGTAAGGCCTCAGGGTGCGAGACTCGCTACGATGGGAGGCAGGGCATCCGGTCCGGAGCCGCTCAAGGCGCTACTCGATTTTGCCAGAGGAAAGATGATCTCAAGGCAGGGCAGACACTTAACGACACTCGACGTGCACGATATTGTCTGCAAGACAGGCGAGGTGGTGGTGATGGGCGGAGTAAGGAGAAGCGCGCTTATATCTCTTTCAGAATTGGACGATCCGGAAATGCGAGACGCGAAGAGCGGGCAGTTCTTCTTGGCTCATCCTGAGAGAAGCATGGCGAACAACTCTGTTGTGTATAACGACAAGCCGACCGTCGTGCAGTTCTTGGAAGAGTGGCTCAGCTTGATGAAATCCGGTTCGGGAGAAAGAGGAATTTTCAACAGGGGAAGCCTATCAAAGCAGATGCCGGAGAGAAGGTGGAAATTGTTTGAAAAAGATTCTTATGATAGCGGTATCAATCCGTGCGGAGAAATTATTTTGAAATCAAAGCAGTTCTGCAACTTGAGCGAAATAGTCGCCAGAAAAGAAGACACAGAAAAGACATTGATAGAGAAGGCGAGGATTGCGGCCATTTTGGGGACATATCAGGCCACCCTCACGAAGTTCCCATATCTTTCCAGGGAGTGGAAGAAAAATTGCGAAGACGAGGCGCTCCTCGGAGTATCTATCACGGGCCAGTGGGATTGTAAGGCGGTCCGAGATCCGAAGACCCTTGAGAAGATGAGGGAGATGGTAATAGAGACGAACAAGAAATACGCGAAGAGGTTTGGAATAAATCAGTCCGCGGCCGCTACGTGCGTGAAGCCGTCCGGCAACGGTTCACAGCTCTTTGATTCTTCTTCGGGATGTCATCCAAGGCACTCAAAATATTATATAAGGAGGGTTAGAGTAGAGAACCACAACCCGCTGTTTATGATGCTCCGGGATATGGGCGTGCCTCATGCTCCGGAAGTCGGACAGGACGAAAGCAACGCGAAGACATATGTATTGGAATTCCCTATCAAGTCTCCTGAGGGCGCGATATTCAAGAACGACCTCTCTGCGATAGACCAGCTCGAATATTGGAAGACATTGAAGACGCATTACACGGAGCACAACCCTTCGGTAACGATATCGGTCAGCAACGGGGAGTGGCTCAAGGTGGGTAGCGCTGTTTACGAGAACTGGGACATTGTCGGAGGGCTTTCTTTCTTGCCTCGAGATGAGCACGTTTATAGATTGGCTCCATACGAGACGATTACGGAAGAGGAATACAAGAAGCGCGCCGCGGCTTTCCCTGAGATAGATTTCTCCAAGCTGGTGCTCTATGAATACGACGACCAGACGAAAGGTTCAAAAGAGCTTGCTTGCACAGCCGGTCTTTGCGAGATAGAGCCGTTGCCTACTCCGGGGACAAAGAAATAAGAATAAATTTTTGTAGAAATGAAAAGACCGCACTTTCGTGCGGATTTTTCATGTTCTGTGCCCGTAAGCCGAATTCTGTTTCGATAATTATTTATCTGGTCCTTGCATTACTGCAGGGATCTAGCGGCACTCCGATATCCGAAGATACCAGTACGGCCTTGCACTCAGGTAAGGATTTTGCCGTTTCACCCTCTTTATTTCTAAAGAGATACACCCTAGAAAATGACTTGCGCCACCTTTTGGGGTGGATATCGATTTTCATCAATATCCGTCACTGTTCGCACCTCGGCGATTACTCGCGATGGGGATTACCCACTACCATTTAATGAGCGTTCGGACTTTCCTCCCGGCCCTTTTCGGGGACGAGCAATTATCCGGCACAGGCAAATATATATTAACAGACAAAAATGGAATTGTCTAGTTTGTATCGGTGGTGTTAAATATTAAAATTAGACTTATATTAGCGAATCTATTAATAATTTTATAAAAAAATGAACAAGTCTATCGTTGACGAAAAGTCGGCCGCTTCTGATTCTCAGCAAGAAAAAATTTTTGTTCCGAGGGAGTTATCAACGATGGAAAAAATATCTTTTTGGATATTAATGGCATGTTCTTTTTTGTTGCCGATATTTGTCTACGAGCCGTTCTCCGGCTTCACTCCTGATTTCAGCAAGAAGGCCGTTCTGTTTTGCGGTGCGATACTCTCGTTTTTGTTTTGGATTTTAGCAAGATTTGAAGACGGCAAAATATCTATTCCGGGGGGCTTGTTTATAAAGGGCTCCGCGGCTCTACTCGCGGCGTTCGTTGCGTCTTCTTTCGCCGCAGGAGAGACGGGCAGGAGTTTCTACAACTCTGTTTTTGGATCTAGTTTTGACACCGACACTTTGTCAGTATTTTTGGCGGCGTTTTCTTTGATGTTTCTATCGTCTATATATTTCCAGAGTATAAAGAGGCTTTCTTATTTTTATACGGCGTTATTTTTCTCATTCCTTATCGTCTTTGTGGCTGAAGCGGCTCACTTATATATGGGAGGCACGTTGATACCGGGCCAAGGCGCCGTCGCGAACCTTATCGGCAAGTGGGACGACCTCGGAATCTTCTTCGGTCTTTGTGCGGCGATGTCTCTCGCGGCGATAGAGTTGATGCATCTTAATCTTAACTCAAAGATATTTGTTTGGTTTGTGCTTCTTGCTTCTCTCTTTTCTGTCGCGGTAGTCAATTATTCCGCGATATGGATGATTCTCGGTGTAACCTCGCTTCTCATTCTTGTATATGCGATTTTTTACAACGGCAACAAGACTTCCGTCGGGTCGCCTATGTCAAATATTTGGTCTCGGCCTTCATTCTTTATCATTTTGATTTGCGCCGCTCTTTCTTTTAATATGTCCGGTTTTTCTCTTTTGTGGAATCCCCAGACGAAGATAAGCGAGACTTTGTCTAAGTATAATATTGTAAATATGGATGTAAGGCCCTCTCTCGAGACAACGCTTGATGTGGCCAAGAACACATACAAAGACGGGTGGACAAAGACTCTTTTTGGCGTAGGTCCGAATAATTTTTCCGGGCAGTGGTTGAAATTTAAGCCGACGGTGGTGAATGACACAATCTTTTGGAACGTAGATTTCAATATGGGTATCGGCCGCATACCATCTTACTTCATAACGCTTGGCCTTTTGGGTGTCTTGGCTTGGATATTTTTCCTCGGGTCTATATTTTATCTCGGATTTAAGACGGTGCTATATTCGGATATACCGAAGTCTTCCAGATTTATCGTTTTTGTTTCTCTGTCATCCGCAATATATCTATGGCTATTCTCTCTGGTGTATGTTCCGGACACGGTCATCTTCGCCCTTTCATTTATCGTCACGGGCGTGCTCGTCTCATCTCTTGTGCGAGCACACGCGATACAGAATATCGAATTTTCTTTCTTGAAAGATCCGCGGCTAGGATTTGTTTCGGTGCTCATTTTGGTGGTGCTTGTAGTTTCCGGTGTGTCCGGCGGGTATTCTGTCTATAATAAATTCTTGTCTAATTATTTTTATCAAAGAAGTTTGTCCACCCTCAATTCTTCCGGAGATTTTGATAAGGCTCTCGCGGATGTGAAATTGGCGCTAGAACGCGACGCGCAGGATACATATTATAGAAGCATTTCCGAGATCAACTTGGCCAAATTGAATAAATTTATTTCAGAAAAGAGAACGATGGATAAGGAATCCGTGACACTCGTTCAACAGATAATTGTGAATGCCTCCGCGGCGGCAAGAGATGCGATAAAACTGAACGATTCAAATTACCTGAACTGGATTGCTTTGGGTAGAGTAGGGGAAGCTGTAATTCCCCTCGGATCCGTGATTGACGGCTCTTATGAATTGGCTTCCGATTCTTACAAAAAAGCGTTGGAGTTAAATCCTAAGAACCCGACAATACTTTTGAATTTGGCCCGTTTAGAGATTGCCAACAAGAATGTAAAACAAGCGAAAGAGTATCTCGGGAAGGCGCTTGAATTAAAGAGCAACTTTACCGCCGCTCTGTATCTCTTGTCTCAGATAGAGGCTAGCGAGGGTAATCTTGCCGGAGCTATAAGCAAGGCTGAGCGTGCTTATCTATTCGCGCCGGATGATCTCGGTGTCCTGTTCCAGCTCGGATTCCTCAAGTTCACGAGTAAAGATTACGAGGGGGCCATAACCGCACTTGAAAGAGCGGAATCTATAAATCCTCAATATTCGAACGCAAAATATTTCTTGGGATTGAGCTACGCAAAAGTCGGCGAGAACAGCAAGGCGCTCAAAGAATTCAGAGACATCAGTGCGCTGAACCCCGAGAACGAAGAAATAAAAAGCATCATAAATAATCTTTTGCAGGGTAAAGATCCGTTTGCCGCCGCAGTGTCCGCAAAAACCGGCGCCACCAAGAAAGGCGGCTTGCCTGTTAAAGAGGTGGAATAATTCGCTATAGATGGTTCAAAAGATCTTAAAAATTCTCAATTGGGAAGTCGGCGGTTTGCATGAAGCGGCTTTTTTGCTCGGGGTGTCGGCTCTGTCTTCACAAGTATTGGCGCTTCTTCGAGATAGGCTATTGGCGAGCACTTTTGGCGCCAGCCGTTCTCTCGATATTTATTATGCTTCTTTCCGCGTGCCCGACCTCATCTTTATTTCCGTCGGCTCCTTCCTCGCCGTGACGGTAATAATACCGATGATTATCCAAAAAATAGAGGACGACAAAGACAACGGCTTTTGCAACGCGCGAGAATTTTTGAGCCAAATATTGACCGTTTTTTCCCTGACGATGGTCGTGACGAGCGCGGTCGCCTTCACTCTTATGCCGAAGTTATCCGGGCTCATAACTCCCGGTTTTGATGCCGAATCGACAAAGTCCGCGGTGTTGCTTTCCCGAATCTTGCTTCTCTCGCCGTTTTTCCTGGGACTTTCTAACTTATTGGGAAGCGTGACGCAGGCATTTAAGAAATTTTTTGTTTACGCTCTCAGCCCTCTTTTTTACAACCTCGGCATTATTATCGGTATAGTATTTTTGTATCCTATATTCGGTCTCCCGGGGCTTGCTATGGGTGTCGCGCTCGGGGCTTTTATGCACTTTGCAATACAGATCCCTGTTGTTGTGAAGACGGGAATGTTCCCAACGTTTTCGCTCAACATTGATTTCAAAGAAATAAAGAAAGTTTCTACGCTGTCTTTTCCGAGGACACTTGCGCTCGGCATAAATCAGCTGGCTATAATGTTCCTTGTTGCGGAGGGGTCTTTTATGAAGGCCGGTTCCATTTCTATTTTTAATTTTTCTTACAATTTGCAGTCGGTGCCGCTTGCGGTCATCGGGGTTAGCTATTCGGTGGCGGCTTTGCCCGAGATGAGCAGGATCTTTTCAAAGAAAAATATTTCCGAGTTTGTTGAATATATAGAGGGGGCGTTCAATCACATAATTTTCTGGTCTTTGCCGATAACCGTTCTCTTCATCGTGCTCCGCGCGCAGATAGTGAGGACCATATTGGGCGCGGGAATGTTCAGCTGGAACGACACGAGGCTCACGATTGCGGCGCTCGCCATATTCGCGCTGTCTGTTATCGCGCAAAATCTCATACAGCTCCTCGATAGGGTTTATTATGCGACGGGGCACACGATAAAGCCGGTTATGGCGAAAATCGTTTCATCCATTCTCATAATCGTCTTGGCGTATTTCTTCGTTGATGTGTTTAATTCAAACAACCTCATTAGGTCCACGCTCGAATTTGTTTTGCGAGTAGGGGACGTGGAGGGCACAGAGATACTCATGCTTCCGCTTGCTTTTTCTTTGGGAACAATGTTCAACCTGATATCTCTTTTCATTATGTTCATTCTTGATTTCGATACATTCTCAAAGAAATTTATGACCACTATTTTGCAAGTCGGCGGTTCATCGCTCGTGATGGGGTTCGTTTCGTATTGGCTTCTCGGTCAGATATCACTTCTTTTTGAAATAGACACTTTGTGGGAAATATTCTTGCAGGGTTTTGTCGCCGGTATCTTGGGTATATGCGTGCACCTCATCATTTTGAAACTTATTAAAAGCTCGGAGTTCCTGGAGATAGAGAGGTCCTTGCGCAAGAAGTTCTGGAAAACTGAAACGGTCATTCCAAACCCTGAAGTTATATAAAAAAACACGCGGGGCGCGGCGCCAAACAAAAAACGAAAACAGCCCTTGTTCTTCGGGGCTTTAACATATATATTAGATGGACAATACATGGATAAAAATTCGTCAAAAAACGGAATATCGGTGGGGATGGGAAATATCAGGAATTTCTCTATTATTGCCCATATAGACCACGGTAAAAGCACGCTTGCCGACAGGATCCTCGAGGTGACTAATACGATAGAAAAGAGGAAAATGATGGCTCAGGTGCTAGATAGCATGGAGCTTGAAAGAGAGCGTGGTATTACCATTAAAATGCAGCCTGTGCGCATAAAATACGCTCTAGGCGGCGTTGATTATGTTTTGAACCTCATAGACACCCCCGGGCATATAGACTTCTCCTACGAGGTTTCTAGGGCCTTGAAGGCTGTAGAGGGGGCAATTCTTCTTGTAGATGCTACTCAGGGAGTCCAGGCGCAGACCTTGTCCACTTTGGCTGTCGCCAGAGAGTCCGGCCTAAAGATAATCCCGGTCATCAACAAAGTTGATTTGCCTTCTGCGAACGTCGAAGAAACGGCTGATGAAATAATTCAAATATTGGGTTGCGAGCTAGAAGATATTATTAAAGTTTCCGGAAAGACGGGAGAGGGTGTCGACAGGCTTCTTGAAGAGATAATTAAAAAAGTTCCGGCGCCAAAAGAGATACACGAGGATAGCGGAAGTGCCAGCGCTCTCATCTTCGACTTCGAATATTCAAATCATCAGGGAATAATTGTTTACGTCAGAGTTTTTGACGGCGCCATAAAGACAGGAGACGATCTGGTTTTTTCATACAGCGAAGAAAGATTTAATGCTAACGAAATCGGATTTTTCACTCCCGACAAAAGAATTTCAAACGAGATAAGAGCGGGCGAGATTGGCTATGTAGTCACGGGTATAAAAAATCTGAAGAGGGCGACCGTCGGAGATACGATAACCAAGTTCACAAAAAGACTTCCGCCTCTTACCGGATATATGCAACCAAAGCCTGTCGTATGGGCTTCTGTATATCCCGAGAGTCAGGACGACTTCGGTCTCTTGAAACACTCGCTGGAAAAGTTGAAGCTTTCTGATTCCTCGCTCGACTTCGAAGAGGAGTCATCAATGTCTTTGGGCAGAGGCTTTAAGTGTGGATTCCTCGGAATGTTACACCTCGAAATAATCACCGAGAGGCTGAGAAGAGAACACAATATAAATATTATTATTGCCGCTCCTACCGTCGGTTATGAAGTGCAGATGAAGGGGTCCGATACTAGAGAGCTTATTTATTCCGCGGCGCATTTTCCGGATAAGGATAAAATGGAGAAAGTCTTTGAGCCTTGGGTGGAGGCGAGAATAATTTTGCCGCCTGAATATGTCGGAGATATTATGCAGATGCTTTATGACCACGAGGCGATAGTCGGGAACACTGAAATATTCGGAGACAACAGAAACGACCTCATCGTAGAGATGCCGCTTCGAGAACTTATGAGGAATTTCTTTGATGAGCTAAAGAGCGTGTCTTCCGGATTCGCATCGCTTTCATACAAAATGATCGGGATGAGGGAGGCCGACGTGGCCAGAATGGATGTTTTGCTTGCGGACGAGCCGGTCACGGCGTTTTCAAGAATTATCTCCCGCAAAAAGACAGACACGGAGGCGAACGATATTGTCGATAGGCTGAAAGATATTTTGCCGAGACAGATGTTCGATTTTAAAATCCAGGCCAAGATAGACGGCAGGATCGTATCTTCGAGGCACATGTCGGGAATGAAAAAAGATGTCGCCGGATATTTGTATGGAGGAGATATTACGAGAAAGATGAAGCTCAGAGAGAAGCAAAAGAAAGGAAAAAAGAAAATGAAAAGACTCGGGTCTGTGAATATTCCACCCGATGTGTTTCTAAAGGTTATGAGAGGCAAGGAGTAAAATCCTCAAATTTGGCGCATAACTTCGTCGAACGCGAGGATTTTATCTTTTAGCTAAATAAGCCGGGGAGGTACATACCTACCATGCTTATTATGACAGCTAAGCAAATAATAGCCCAAATGATGTTAACTGCCTTCTTGTTCTTTTTCATCAACATAATTAAGAAATCACAATTAATAAATGACCGCTAGATATAAAATAAATTGATAAATGATTGCGCTTGGCTACTGCGCCATCCAAAATTCTACTACGGCCTTTCATACATATTCTCGGCGTATCTAGATACGCTTTCGAATTTGTATTCAGGCCTCGCTACGAATTTTGAATAGCTCGATACGCCATCATTTCTTAACTGTTATTTCTATGTAATAATAATATGTAAATGAGAGATTTTCAAGGCAGAAAAAGGTGGCATAAGGTTTTGAGATCCGACATCTTTTTGTTCGCTGTTTTGATAGTAAATATCATTCTCATAAAGAGCGTGTGGAGTGTTTACAACAAAGACGCCGCCGCCAGACTAAACAGAGAAGAGGCGGAGACCACGTTGGCCAATTTACAGAAGAAAAAGGCCGGGCTTGAGAAAGAGATTGCAAGATTAAATACAGACAGAGGGGTGGAGGAGGAGCTTAGAAGAAGATTTCAGGTTGTGAAGCCTGGAGAACAGGTGCTCGTTATAGTAGATAAAGAAGAGAGTAAGGCGCCGGTAAGTTCCGCAAAGCCGGAGGGCGCTACCGAACACATCTGGAATAAATTGGTAGGTTTGCTATATTTTTGGCAGAAATAGGGTTGTAGATTTGGAGGCGATATTGTATTTTAAAAGGGACTTATAAAAATGCGGGTATGGCCTGCCCCGTAGGAAGTTCAACCACAGAGGCCATGTTTCATTTTTAAGGAGGCGAAGCCGGATACCGAGGGCATAAATTTAAGTTGCCGACTAGGTCTATCCGAACTTTCCTTCTGGGGTTTAGTGGCCTTAGTTTATAGTTCTTTTTTATTTTATTTTTAGGACAGAGTTTAATATTATTGCGGGTATGGTTTAGTGGTAGAATGTGACCTTCCCAAGGTTAAGACGCGAGTTCGATTCTCGCTACCCGCACAAAAATAAGGAATCAAACGCAACGCGTTTGAGGACTATATTTTTGTAGCGGGTAGCGAGAATCGAAGGCCGGAAGCGGGCCCCTTTCTGCAAGAAAGGGAGCTGAGGCGGGGTCGCGACCTTTTGCGAAGCAAAAGAGTTGTGACCGATTCTCTTATGGCGCGTTTGTAGAGGAAGACACTAAGCACAAAATGTCACAAAAATTCCAAAGAAGAAAAGAAGATTTTGCCTGCGAGAAGTGCGGCAACTTCGTGGTGGGAACCGGATATACAAACCACTGCCCGAAATGCCTTTGGGGCAAGCATGTAGATATTTTTCCGGGAGACAGGGCTAATAAGTGCCAGGGTATGATGAAGCCGATTTCGATAATTAATGAAAAAGGGGACTTCGTCTTGATACACAAGTGCGAGAAATGCGGAGAGGAAAAGAGAAACAGGGCAGCCGCAGACGACGATCTGTCTTGCATACTTCACTAGATTTTGAAGTTAAATTGTGTTAATTTGAGGAACGTTAAGATGTCTTGCCCTCATAGTTCAATGGATAGAACAGCTCACTCCTAACGAGCAAATCCATGTTCGACTCATGGTGGGGGCATCCAGATCAAAATTCCGGCTCTTGCCGGTTTTTTGTTTGGCGTGCAAGGATATGTTAAAATAAGCACATGGAAGAGAAATTGGACGAGTTGTTAAAACTCACAAAAGAAAACAATAAAATTCTTCGAGGAATGAGGAGTTCTCAGAGATGGGCAAGTTTTTTTAATTATATTTATTATGCCCTTATCATCGGATCATTTATCGGAGCGTATTACTACCTTCAACCGATAGTTGATAAGGCGATGCAGTCATTGCAGGGCGTGGCTTCCGGAATACAGGATGTGCAGGGGGCGGCCGCCGGTGCAAGAAATATCAACATATCTCCCGACACAATAGACCAGCTCCAAAAGACACTTAATCTATAAATATATTGATTTTTGTGTGATTTCTGGTAGATTTATATCTACGCAGAATTAAAGCCGAGGTAGCTCAGTTGGTAGAGCATATCCCTGAAGAGGATGGGGTCGGCGGTTCGAGCCCGCCCCTCGGCACCAAGAAAAACGCACTTTAGTGCGTTTTTTGTTTGCCGAGGGAGCAAGGCGCCTGCGCGCCTTGCGTGCGGGCTCGAAGGCCGCAGCGTTGCGTGAGTTTGAGCGAAGCGAAAGGCGAACGCCGCGAGGCGGGGCTGCGAAAAATTTCCGTTAGGAAATTTATTTGTAGCCGAGCCCGCCCTACAGCAAAATTATTAGTGACCGAGCCACCCCCCAATAAAAACGCCCCGTTTGGGGCGTTTTGATTTACATTGATTTTATTTTCAGGCTCTTCGTTTTGTCTTTTTCTATCTTTGGAAGTTTGATGGTTAGAAGTCCGTGCTTTTCTACCGCTTCGGCGTTGTCCGCGTCCACTTCAGAGGGGAGCATGATTGTTCTTGTGAATGACCCCCAATAAAGCTCTTTTGCAAAAAAGTCTTTCTCGGACACCTCGTGGTGTGAACTTCTAGCTCCTTTTATTGTGATTATGTCTCTACCTATGGAGACCTGTAAATCTTCCGGCTTCACTCCGGCCACCATTGTTCTGACGATTATCTCTGTGGGTGTCTGATACATATCGATGGCAAGCTCGGCATCGTCTTCCTGTTTTGTAATAGCAGACACTTCCTCTTGCAAATCCAAGCTGTCGTCTATCTCTATCTTATTTCTGGCATCAGTGCTGCCGGTCAGCCTTTCAAAAAACGATGATTTGGAGTTTTTCATAGAATGATTATTTTTTTAAGCTTTTAATTTTTTCGCACAAGAGGAGAAGCGCAATCGTGAATAGCCATAGCGTGGAGAAAACTGCGAAAATATTTCCTCCATTATCTTTAATTATAAAAGCATTAAAGAGGCTATGCAATACAGTGGCTGTGAGTAAACCCAAAATAAGGCTGATTTTCTTGTGCGCTTTGTCTTTGTAGAAGTTTAGCGCAATGAACGAACCTACTGTGGCGGATGTGAGCAGGTGAAGCAGGGTCGCTCCGATAAATCTCATGTTGGCGGTAATAAGTGACATTATGGAAAATGTCGGTTTGACCAAAAAAAAGAAATTTTCCGCGGCTGCAAATCCTAAGGCGGCCGTGATGAGGTATATTATGGCGTCTATCGGCTCATCAAAATCTTTTGTCCGCAGTGCGACGAAGTAGGCGGTGAAATATTTTACCAATTCTTCGGTAAGCGGCCAGATGATGAATATCAGAAGATATTCGCTGTTTACACCTTTTGCGAAAAATTGCTGGAGCGCAAATGCCGGGAAAACGGACAAAGTTCCCGCAAGAAAAGTTTTTAGCAGAAGACTACGGGGTTCGGGATTCTTTCTGTCTTCGCGCAGCCAAAACCACAGCCAGAACAATGCCGGTAAGATACCCGCTAGCAGAGACCAAAAGACGTTGTCGTATGTTATGCTTCCGGCCATTCACCAACCATTATAAGATTTTTAGTCTTATTTCCAAAATGGTTATTCACAATCTCCCAAACTTCCTCTGTAACAAAAGGCATAAACGGGTGTATAAGTTTTAGAGAGGTCTCCAGAACAGTTTTTAGCATCCAACGGGTTTCGTTCGCCTTACCGCCGTTCAGCTTCTCTTTTGAATCTTCAATTATTTTGTCAGCGAATACGTGCCAGAAGTATTGGTATATTTCCTCGGCGGCTATGTGAAGCCTGTCGTTTTCTATATTCGCCGTGGCCTGTTTTGCCACGTTCTTGAGTTCAGCCAGGATAGCTTCGTTCTCGGGGGAGAACTTTTCCGGTTTTTCTCCCAGATTTTCACTGTTTACGTTGGAAAGCACGAAGCGAGCCACGTTCCAGATCTTGTTGGCGAAATGTTTTTGTCCTTTTATCTTATCTTCGTAGATTCTGGTATCTGTCCCGGGTCCCGCACCAATGACAAGGGCGATTCTGGCTGCATCTGCGCCATATTTATCGGCGATGACTATGGGGTCGATGCCGTTTCCGAGAGACTTGCTCATCTTTCTTCCCTGCGCATCGCGCACCGTTCCGTGAAGATAAACTTTTTTGAATGGGATATCACCTAGAATATATCCGGTCATAAGTATCATTCTGGCTACCCAGAAGAATAATATTTCGTATCCTGTCTCCAGAATGTCCGTCGGGTGATAAATTCTAAGGTCTTCTGTTTTCTCCGGCCATCCAAGCACGCTGAAGGTCCAAAGTCCCGACGAGAACCACGTGTCTAGGGTGTCTGAGTCTTGCGTCCAGCCTTCTCCTTCCGGAGCGTTTATCCCGCAATAAATTTCCTCCCCCTTATACCAAACAGGGATTCTGTGTCCAAACCATATTTGTCTGCTGATGCACCAGTCGCGCAAGTTCTCTATCCAGTGGAAGTATGTTTTCTTGAAATGATCCGGGACGATGTTTATTTGGCCGTTCTCAACGGTTTTCTTCATTATCTCTTTGAGTGTCGTATCGGAGCCGGAGGGGATGCCGTCTATTTTAGAATCGGCAAGAGTAAATTCTTTGTTAACATTGAGGAACCACTGCAGTTTTGGTAATGGCTCGATTATTCCGCCCGTTCTTTCTGCAGTAGAAATATTCTGGCTAACTTCTTCCTCTTTCTCCAAAAGACCTTCTTGCCTTAGCCATTCGACTACGATCTCTCTGGCTTCTGTTGTTTTCTTTCCTTTAAGCAGGGGAGCATCAACCATCATTTTCGCGTATTCATTGATGACTTGCGGACGAGGAAGGTCGTGTCTTTCGGCGATATCCCAGTCTGTCATGCTATGGGCCGGAGTAACTCCAAGCGCGCCCGTTCCGAATTCCTTGTCTACCGTTTCGTCGGCGACAATCTTTACGTGTATATGAACACCGGCGAAATTAGCATCATATTCTTTTCCGACAAATTTCTTATATCTTGGATCGTCCGGATGAACAGCTACTGCGGTATCACCGACTTTTGTTTCCGGCCTCGTTGTGGATATGGAAATAGGGAAATCTTTTGAATACTTGAATGTGTAGAACTTAGCCTTTCGCTCTTCGTAAACGACCTCATCATCGGATACAGTTGTTTGTCCTTTTGGATCCCAGTTTACGATCCTGTGGCCTCTATATATGAGCCCCTCATCATACATTTTTTTGAAAGCTGTCCTGACGGCGAGATTTCTTTTCTCATCAAGGGTGTATGCCTCTCTGCTCCAGTCGACAGAAACGCCCATAGTCTTCATCTGGTTTACTATTGTATCGTGCGAGTCTTGCGCGAATTTTTCTACGCGTTTCAAAAATTCCTCACGTCCCAGATCGTGTCTGTTTTTGCCCTCTTCTTTATATATTATTTTTTCTACTTTTGATTGTGTGGCAATGGCGGCATGGTCTGTGCCCGGAACCCAGAGCGTTCTCTTGCCTCTCATTCTGTTAAATCTTACCAAGATATCTTCGACGGTAAGCATAAGCGCGTGACCCATGTGAAGAGTTCCTGTAACGTTCGGAGGAGGAAGCACCATAGAGAAAACCGGTGCATCAGCTTTAGTGACGCCCTTTTTTATACACTCGTCGGGATTGAAAAGACCGCTGTCTTCCCAAATTTTATAAATTTTTGACTCGGTGTTTTTTGATTCATAAGGCTTTAGAAGTCGTTCGTCAATATTTGGTTGTTTGTTTTCCATGGGTTAAATAATATCAAAAACGCGGCTATTTAAGAAGCAGGTTGCCTTCTGCTTTTATCCTTTTAATTAAAGGTAGGCTGAACACCGGTTTTTTCTTTTGCGCGCGGAAGTATCCGGCTATGCCTATCATTACCGCATTATCCACGGACAAGGAGCTTTCCGGTATAAGTAGCTCTGTGTCGGCAAGATCTTTTTTAATCATTTCCGTTAAAGAGACGCGAAGTTTTTTGTTTGCAGAGACGCCTCCTCCTATTACTAGTGACTTCGCCTTAAATTTATTTATGGCCTTTTTTGTTTTTGAAACCAGTGTATCTATTACCGCTTGTTCAAATTCGAAAGCAAACTCTTTCTTAAGCTCGTCGGTAAGCTCCGCCAACTCTTTTGCTTTATAAAGCACGGATGTTTTTAGTCCGGAGAAAGAAAAATCAAAGTCGTCTGAATTTATCATCGGGCGAGGGAATTTTATTCCGGTTGAATTTTTAATATCAAAAGTTTCCGCGAGTTTGGATATTTTCGGTCCACCCGGGTAGGTGAGGCCGAGTATTCTCGCAACCTTATCGAACGCTTCACCCGCGGCGTCGTCTCTTGTGCTACCGAGTATTTTGTATTTCATCCAGTCTTTCATAAGCACCAGTTCCGTGTGTCCGCCGCTTACAAGCAGGGCGATGGACGGGAATTTTATTCCTCTCGTTTTTTTCTCTGCAAGCAGGCTTGATAGCGCGTGGCCCTCCATGTGATTTACCGGGACGATCGGTTTTTTCCAGCAAAGAGAAAGCGCTCTTGCCATGTTTACGCCAACCCATAGTGCTGGCTCAAGTCCCGGACCGTAAGTTACGGCGATGGCATCTATTTTAGGGATCTCTATCTCGGGAAGTAAAAGTTCCATGTTTTTAAGTAGCTCCGGTTCTTTTTCTAATATCTTATGAAGTTCTCCTGGAAGAGTTTTTTCTTTCGCGGCCGTTTTTAAAAGGCCTGCTTTTTCCAGTGATGCCTCAAGAAGGGGAACCAGGTTTATAGAATGTTCTCTCTTTGCTAAAAAGGGGACCACTCCCTGCCATTTTGCATGAAGTTCTATCTGGGAATGGGTTTGGCTGGATAGCACCTTAAAAGAAGGCTTTTTAAGCCCTCCATTGGCTTCTATTATTGCTATGGCTGTATCGTCACAGCTTGTTTCTATGGCCAAAATTTTCATTGATTTATTGGATAAAATCTAGCAGATTTTGGCAAATTTTGAAAGAAGAGGGGGCTACCTAGTCTTTGTTGCTTTTGTTGCAATTTTAGTGTTATCTTGTGTGGAGACAATAATTTTTAAAAGGGGTGAGGTTATATGTTTATTAGACCTTTGAAAATCCAGGATGAATCTCAGGTGGTTGCATTGATGGAGAATTTCCTTTTCCTTACCAAGAAAGAGGTGCTCTTTAACGCGGCTGAGTGCTTGAACGATAGTAACGTTCACGGGCTTGTGATTGAGGACAACGGGAACGTCGTCGGACACGGGGCCCTGGTTGTGTCTCGTATTCCCAGCAAGGGACTCTACGGCATTGTCCACGATGTTGTCGTTAGCGATCAGTATCGCGGACAGGGTCTCGGCAGAAAGCTTGTGAATGAACTTGTCGATCTGGCGCGTTCTCTCAAGCTGCCGCTTATTGTCCTCACTTCGAATAAGGCTCGCGTCGCCGCGAGAAATCTCTATGAGTCGATCGGTTTTGTCGAGAAGGATACCGGATTCTTCGAGATGGTGTTGTAATGTTTTGGCCGCACAATGTGCGGCCTTTTTTGTTGGGGGGGGCGACACAGGATTTTCGCCTACGGCGACAGTATGGGTTTCCGATATTTTAGAAGGAATCGCTCACAAGTTACTAAGATTTTTATTTCGCCTTGCTTATAAAAATCAAAGTACTTGCGAGCCCGCCTCGTCTCCCTTTCTTGCAGAAAGGGGCCCGACTGCGGCCTTCGATTCCTGTGTCGCTCCTACAAAACGAAAACCACCCAATTGCTTACGCAATTGGGTGGTCGTTTTGTGGGCGACACAGGAATCGAACCTGTGACCTTTACAATGTCAATGTAACGCTCTAACCATCTGAGCTAGTCGCCCTTTAACTTAAACATTTAACCCCTTTTTTATATTTTTCGCAAGTCTACTTTTTTGCTTTCTTTGTTGGCTTTTTCTCCCTCATACACTATATAGTCTACTGAGTTGAGAGTGCCGCTATCAACGTCTTCCATTCTTCTCATATATGATTGACCGCTTTTGTTGACTGAGGTTGTTATGAATGGGACACCGGCCTTTTGTATAATTTTTGTAAACCAGTGTTTGGGGATACGAACGCCTAAAGAATCGTCTGCCGGATTAACTTCTTCGCTTACACAGGCCGTGTTTTTTCTGTCCAAAAATAGCGTTAATGGACCGGGTAATTTTTTTGTCCATTCTTCTATTTTTTTATTAAAAACAAAATTATCTTTTATCCATTTTTTATTTGGGGCTATTACAGAAAACGGCTTAAGCTCCCTTTCTTTAATCGTTCTTATTTTTGCTACAGAGGTGCTCTTTTTTGCATTAGCGCCGATACCGTAAATGGTGTCGGTAGGGTATATGAATATCTTGCCGGCTTTAATTTCCCGAATTATTTTTTCTTCATTATTTTTTATATACTTTTTGTCGATAATTTTCATATATCGAATAGATCATTAGAAAATAACACACACTTATTGACCGCGCAAGGTTTATTGATTATCAATCGTTTGTGTTAGAATATATATAATTAATTTTTGTATATGAAAGTTTTAATTGTAGAAGATGATCCTTTGCTGGTAGAAATGGTAAAGGCTAAATTAAAGAAGGACGGTTACGAAGTTTTTTCCGCCTTTAACGGGGAAGAGGGTCTGTGCCGTGTCAAAGAATGTTTTCCTGACGTGATAATTCTTGATATCAATATGCCGATAATGAACGGATTTGAACTTCTTAAAATATTAAAGAAAGACAACGTTTTCCAAAAAATACCCGTTATTTTATTCTCAAGCACGGGAGACAAAGAAGACAATCTTGAAATGGGCAAGCGGCTTGGAGCTAGCGGGTTTTTGGTAAAATCTCAGCTGTCTCTGAACGATATACCCGCGAAAATAAAAGAGGTTATCGGGCAAAAATAAGAAAAATAATATGGCGGGGATTATCATAACCCCGCAAAAGAGCATCTCCGGGCGCTCATTGACCGGCTGAAGGTTTTTGCCGCAAACTTCAGAAGGTCGGAGATTGCGGTGGAATGGAAACCCGGTGGCGGCATATGAGGGAAATTTGGGGATTTAGATAAAAGAAACCCCTCGGATGGGAGGGGTTATGTTTATGAATACTCTTTTCTCTTTTGGTGTATAACAGATATGGCGTGGATAACCACTTGATTCATGTCTAGTAATTCCAAAGTTACTTCTGATTCTATTTCTTTAGACAAATTATAATATTGGTCAGTTTTTTCTTCTAAGTTCTTGATTGTCATAAGAACCTTTGCCCGTATTTCTTCGGGCCTAGTATCTTTTCGTGAAAAAGTCCGATTGAAGAGATCTATGATTTTCAATATTTTGGTAATTTCTTCGTATGTTTCTTTTAAAAGAATAATCTTTCGATGTTCTTTATTGGCTGTAATTGTTTTATCCACGATATCCTCCTTTTCAAATATCAAAATCTAACCAAAGGCTACTTATTTTAAAGATGAATGTCAAGCATGACCCTACAGAGAATCGGGGTCAAGTTTCTAATTCACTTCGTTCATAAGAACTTCCTCCCCGGACTCGCTGACAA
>JAKLHJ010000080.1 GCA_022710205.1 Patescibacteria group bacterium
TTTACCGGAGAATGTCACACCGTCTACCACAACCCTAACAAAAACATTTGGCTTGGAGGTTCCTTCAATTTTAATCTGGACACCTGCGGTTAATTTATCGCCGTCAAAAGAGTTGTCTATTATGGTCCCTTCTTTTAATGAGGTTATGGACGGAATTGTCGGCGGCTCGAAGATAACAATAACCGTTTTTATCCCTCTACCGTATATTTCACGGTCGTCTTTTGCACGAAGCAATAAGTGTCTGGTTCCTTCCTCGGAAAAATTCAAAGATATGTTGAATTTTATTTCTGAAGTATTAAGACCGCTTAATATGTTGGCCGGAATCCAATCCCCTCCACCGTCTAAACTATATTCAACCGACAATAAATTCGGCCTAATAGGCATCTTTGTTGAGCTTGTAACAACGCCCGAGATAACAATTTCCTTCTTATTTGTAACCGTCTTGTCTCCGTCTGTGAACGAGAAAGTTGGTAAAAGATTTTTAATTATCAACCCTTCAGTTATTGCTACTTTTCCCGAGGTGCCGTCCGAAACCGTCACTCTCATAATATAGTCCCCGTCTTCAAAAGTTGTTGTGTCCCACACAAAAGATCTTTTTTCCGGAGAAATATTCAAATCCGTCCAAGTGCTACCATTATTATTAGAAACCTCGTATTTAAATTTTAGTCTATCCTTATTTTTGTCAGCGGCTTTTATTGTAACCTGTGTATTTGCTCCTAAAACCTGCCCCTTAACCGGGGCCTCTATAAATATTTCAGGGGCCACATTGTATTTCAAATTAAGGTCGGCGGATTCACTGATGTTTCCGGCGGCGTCCTTGGACACTATGCTTATGACGTTTACACCAAAGTTAAAATCCGGCCTAAGGTTAAGATTTAAAAAAGTAAACTCGCCGTTTGTATCCGGTTTTTTACTAAACTTATCTGTCCCGTTCAAAGACAATATTACCTCTGTATCTTTTCTGGCTTTTCCTTTTACTTCCACAACACCGGAAGGAGCTATATCTCTATCTAACGGCGATATGATTATCGGTTTTGGAGGTGGAAGTATTCCAACGCTGAACTGCCCGCCGCTAACAATGAGGTCGCTCTCGTTGCCGGCCAGGTCTTTACCTAAAATACTTATCTTGGCAGGTCCGTCGTATCCGCCGATAACCTTATAAACGCCTTCAAATTTAAACCCATCTCCTGTCATTGCCACATCAAAGGAGTTAAATTCATTTTGGGTCACCTTCAAAATAGGAGGAATTTGCAATTCTTTCGACGACTCCACAAAAATCTTAACGTCCTCTCCTCTTGTTATTGTGGGATCTGTTTTGACTGTAAATACCGGAGAGGTATGATCCAGGCTGAAACTACCGGAAATGGTTTCTCCTGTTTCGCCTACTTTATCAGTGGCACTAACAATAATATTGTATAAATCACCGTCCGGCAGGTCTTTTGTGTTCCATTTGAAAACTCCCTTATCCGGCAAATTAGTGCCTAAGGTAATCCTCTGCCTCGTATCCGCTGTTTTTGAGAAATATATTGTTACCGGCAAATTTCCAAGACCCAAATAACTCTGGCCCGCGGCATCATTTTTATCTGTGGCCTCGTAAATAACTTCAATATTGTTTCCATAAACCTTACCATCGAGAGGCGAATAAATGCTTACTTCCGGCCTGTATGCAGTAGGTCCTCCCCCGCCGCCGGTCACAGTCGTAGCAGCCGGTGGCCGAGAAATAACTCTAAATTTGAACTCACCCACAAATTCCGGAGTCTCTTTACACTGCTCATAGCTCAAAGAGGCGTCAGTGCAAACATCTCTGCTTGTTAATTCTATAACCGCATATTCATGACCGGCTACCTTATCTAAAGACAGCTCATAAACATCGGACACGTCGGGACTACTGCCGTATTCATCATCTCCCCCGAAGTTGTATCCGGTTGTTATATCATAAACATTCCAAGGTCCTCCGCTTGTTGTAAACGACACGGTCTCGTCCGGATAATATTGTGACTTATTAACCTGAATAGCGGCAAAAGCAGTCCCCGAAAATATATTCGCGAGCAACAGTGCTAAAAATATTTTTATTGTATTTTTAAAAAAGCTCATTTTGTGTTTTTGCCGATATTCAACGAACCTATCTCTATAATTCTATTTTCACTTGTTCTAAATAAAATAGCCTTGGCTGATTTTGCATATATAAGCACGGTGTCGCCCAGCTTGGCATTGGTAAAAAAAACATTATCTTTAAGCGGCTCTAAATTGGTAACCGTAGCGATGGTCGGAACTTCATCGGCCGGAAGATTTATCATCTTCCCGACTCTATAAATGACATCTTCTCCGGAAATTTTTTGATTGCGCCATGCATATTGGTAATAAAAAGCAAGCAAAATTAAGGCCGACAAAATGACAATAACGGGCAAATTGTCTCTAAATATTTTCTTTATTTTTCTGGTCGTTATTCCTTTCATTATTCAAGAGTTATTCAGCTACAACACTATTTTCTACGATTGTTTCTATGGCGCTATCCTGAGGTGGTAAAATTTTGGGCTCCGAAATATCCGGCCCGCTAATCTCCGGATTGGAGTCTCGGGTAGCTAAAATCTCCGGTTGCGGCTCCACCGGCTTCAGAGCCTCTGCTGTGGTCTGTGTTTCTTCGGGAATTATTATTGGTTCTTCTTTAGGCGCCGCTTCATCCCCGACGATAACCCTCCTTATCATTTCTAGGGCCTTATTTCCCGCAGAATCTAC
>JAKLHJ010000081.1:0-1007 GCA_022710205.1 Patescibacteria group bacterium
GAGTAATGCAGGGTACATGCCCTATGTGTCATAGATCAGATGTGAGGGAGGAGTAGTTTTTGCTCCCCCGCTCATAAAAAAAACATAAAACATGGACATTAAGCAAATTGATTATAAAACAGCCATGGACGTGATAGTCGAAAAACACTATTTACACAGAAAATGTTCATGCTCTATTGCATTCGGGTTATTTAATGATAATGACCTAGTTGGAGTCATTGTGTTTGGGAAGCCATCTTCATATACTTTATGTAATGGCATAGCGGGGAAGGAGGAGAGTAAAAATGTAATTGAGTTTAGTAGGCTATGGGTCTCTGATAGCATGCCTAAAAATACGGAAAGCTGGTTTGTGTCAAGAGCAATAAAACAATGTCCATTTGAGATAATAGTGTCATTTGCAGATACCGAACAGGGCCATATTGGGTATATCTACCAAGCCACAAACTGGCTTTATTGTGGGGAAAGTAAAAAACAAAAATATTTTAGACTTAAAGATAACTCGAATAATGAAGGGGGAACGGAATATAGAAGAAGAGAGCGAATGCCCAGGGCCAGGATAGTAGAAAAATATGGGGAAGAATATGTAGAGGAATACTACAGCAGTCTTAAACACAGGTATATTTATTTTAATGCAAGGAGAAAACGTAAGAAAGAGTTATTAAGTAAGCTGAAATACGACATATTACCTTATCCCAAAACATCACAGATATAAGGGAGTTGTAGTTTTTTCTCCCCCGCTCGTAAGAAAACCACCAAACATCAACAATAATGGAAAGAAAACTTGCCTCTATACAGAGGATTGAATCAATCAGCCCTATTGAGGGGGCGGACTCTATCGAAAAGGCTGCGGTACTGGGCTGGGAAGTTGTCGTTAAGAAGGGTGACTTTACCCCCGGACAATTATGTGTGTATTGTGAGGTAGACAGCATCCTGCCCGATCGGCCGGAATTTGAGTTCCTAAGAGACCGTAAGTTCCGGATACGCACCATCAAGCTCCGTGGCCAGGT
>JAKLHJ010000081.1:1016-2568 GCA_022710205.1 Patescibacteria group bacterium
CGCCTCCATTCCGGTGTCAGTGCTTGACTCTAGTATCACAGACCTTATCAGGAAGCTAAGGTTCTGGTATGAGGGAGCCGAACATCCATGCAAGAACTGTGGATACGAGGTAATACTTATAAACGATGACCTGGCTGTACACGGAGTAATGCAGGGTACATGCCCTATGTGTCATAGATCAGATGTGAGGGAGGGGTAGTTTTTGCTCCCCCGCTCGTGCGTTCCTTGATAGTATTAAAATTATTCTTATCTTTGTAGCAGCCGTCAGGGCTATACATTAATGAGGAATAATAAAAAACATAACTCTTCTGTTCGCCGGTGCAACTACTGGTCTGAACAACCTCGTAATGTTGGCCCTGACCCGGCGACAGAGGAGTTTCGACACAGTTCTCCGGCACTGATTATATCGAGTGCGAACAAAAACAGAGGAATAAGGCAAGCAAAACTATTTCAAGCTAGTGGGGGCAACGTTTCGCGAGTAACGACCTCTGACCTGATCTGCAAAAGCATCGCTTGAGGTAGTGGAGTGAAGGTTAAATACAGGGAGATTCTTCAGCTTTATTCAGAGACTTTAGGATTTAAGTCTAGTATCAGGAGAGATCAGGGATATAGACTCGCTTTATAGATACACCAAACATCAATAATACCATGAAAGCAAAACTCATTTTCGACGTGCCTGAGGAGCGTAAGGAGTTCCTTGCAGCGGTCCGGGCTTCAGATGTAGTATCCGTCCTGTGGACTATAACCTATAATGTAGGAAAGAGTATGGAAAGCCACTACGAAGGCATGCCTGATGAGGAATATGAGAAGCTCCGCCCAATGGACGCCGTGACCCTCTTCAGAGAAAGAATTTCCGATGCACTCGTTGACGCGGGAATTAATATCGACGACCTTATCGAATAAATAAGCGGGGGAACAAAAGCACGCTAACATCCCTTATGATAATATGCAGATTCAATGATAACTAATTAAACACCAACATGCCAACCATCTTCCTCGATATCGAAACAGTCCCCTCGGGACCAAAGCCAACCATTGATCAACTCAAGCCGCCGGCTCAGATGAAGCTGGCAGACACTATCGCCAAGTGGCGGAACGATACTATCGCCCGCACAGAAGACTTGGACGATCTGTATCGCAAACGTGCCCTCTCGTATATCGACGGCCGCATACTGTGCATAGGCTACGCTATCGGCCAGGGTCCTGTAAAAGGACTGATAGACGATGATGAAGAGGCCCTTATCACCCGGTTTGAAGAAGCACTGCTGGAAGAGGACAGCGCGATCTTCAAGAGAACCAACACGCTCGTGGGCCACAACGCACTCAACTTTGACGTACCATACTTGTTTTTAAGGAGTGCCAAATATGGCCGCTCTAACCTGATGTCATTATTCTCTGTTCCCCGGGACTGCTTCAAAGACACTATGAAGATGTTCTGTGTAACAGATTATAAGGGCATGGTGTCGATGGAGAGGGCCTGTGCCTTCTTCGGCATCACGGGAGTAAAGGATGATATGGACGGGAGCATGGTGTACGACGAGTACCTAAAGGG
>JAKLHJ010000082.1 GCA_022710205.1 Patescibacteria group bacterium
CTGTCCTGGCGAAATTTGTGAAACAAAAAACAGGCACGACATTCAAAAAATATCCTTTCTCCAAATTCTCGTTGTGCTAGCCATGGTTGGCTTTGTCATCCTTATAGGGTTTCTGTTCAACGACTTTTTCAGCGTTATTTTTAATATCATATCCGGCACCGAAAGCGTGAGCCGTATCGAGGCAGATTTTGACTCTTTCCTTGTCTCCGATCTTTTTATATATCTCGCCAAGCTCTTTGAGGTCGTGTCCCATTTCCGTGCCTTGTCCCGCCGTGTTTTCAATGATTATCTTAGCGTTTGCGTCTTTTGCGGTATCAAGTAATTTGTGGATGTTTTGAACGAAATTATTTATAGCCTCGGTCTTATCCTGGCCAAGAGATTTGCCCGCATGAACTATCGCCCCGATACCGCCCAGAGCTTCGGCATTTTTCATATCTTCGGCGAGCGATTTTATTTGATATGAATTAGCATCGAGCTTCTTTTCTGCGAGGTTTATGAGGTATGATCCGTGAATGACGACACTTCGTATTTGCTTTCTATTTTTGAATCCCTTAACTTCGTCCGCCTCTTCTTTTGTGACGGATCTGAACTTGGCCGAAGCGGGGGATTTGGCGAATATCTGAAGAGCATCTGCGTTATCTGAAATCGCTGATTTGAAAGCACCCAGATAGCCGTCTTTTATCGAATAATGTGCCCCAATCGGATTTTTTATCATGATGAAATGATAGCATTTTATTTTTTAGCCGTCATCGCGAGGAACGAAGCAATCCAGAAGGTAGTAGCTATAATCTCGTAAAGTTTTTTAAAGGAAATAAAAAGCGCCGACTCGGATGAGTCGGCGTATTCGATGGTTTGCTAGAATTTTCTTGGTTCAGAAATTTTTACAGTGCAGAGCCCCTAGAATGCGCCCAGCTACTGTTCTTGGAATATAAAAATATTATATTCGAATGGCAGACTGTCGATATCAATAGTTTTTCTTATGGGAACCTCATCCGTCCCTCGTTTCCTGCTTAGCACATAATAGTCTTTGTAAGGCGTTAATTCTCCCCCCTCTAGAGTTAAAAGGATAACAGCTGGGAGATACACTCCTATTGCTCCTCGAGGGAACATCGCGACCGCCCTTTGTCCGGCGGGGACCATGACAACGGGAAAATTGTCGGGCGGGACTGGGACCACAAAAAGCATAGCAAGAAGAATGACCACTAAAGGAGCAAGCACAGGGAGTGGGTTCCGCTGGGCATGGTTGTTCTCCATCTCAGTCACACCTTTCGTGAGGTTCTGTTGGGGCCATTAGGCCGTGGATTGTTTAATTTCTGAATTTAATTGTCAAAGAATGAACTATCTACCTTATACTTTAAGTGTAGCACAAATAGGTATAAAAGTCAAGGTTTATGCGGGTGAATTCAACTCTCAAGTGCAACACTCCAAGCTTCTAATGGCGTCCTCCAATTAAGCCTCTTTCTAGGCCTTGTATTGAGTTTGTACTCGACTAAGGCGAGCACTTCATCAGTTATCATACTAAAGTCGGTCTTCTTTGGGAAATAGTCCCTAAGGAGTCCATTAGTGTTCTCGTTAGCCCCTCTTTCCCCTGAACAGTATGGGTGGGCAAAGTATGTCTTAAGTCCGGTCAGTCTCTCTAGTTCTCTCCAGTCGCTATTCTCTGTTCCGTTATCAAGAGTGATGGTGTGTTTAAGATGACCTGGGATAACTGACATGCGTTTTGAAATAGCAGAGTTGGTGGCTATGCTTGTTTTTTCTTTGACTCGAGTTATGAAGAACATTCCGGTCTTTCTCTCGAGCAATGTATTAACACCGGGCTTGTTTCCCACAGACATCACCATATCGCCCTCAAAATCACCCACACGTTTCTTGTCTTTAACTAACTTCGGTCTGTCTTCAATTGACGGTCCATGAGGCTTAAATACTCGCTGTGAGCGCCTTAAGCCCTTCTTCATTCTACGCTTCCTGCAGTGTCTTAAGTATCCCCGCAAATCTTCATGCATCGGCTTAAGAAGCCCCCAACCATTTCGATAGACTTGCGCGTAGATGTATTGATAGATAGCCTCGTGTGAAATATGCTCTCCGATATCTTTCTTAATTCTTCCTGAGATTTGTTCGGGGGACCACCTTTCTTTGAGATGAGAGACAACATATGCGCGTATCTCTGCGTTCTTCAGACGGTCGGTTCTTCCACGATGTTTACGGTGGATTAGCGCTCGTTCGTGAGCTAAACGGGAAGTATATACCTTGTTCTCTTTAGGAAAGTTGCGAGTCATCTCTCTTGAGACAGAGGAGGGTGATCTTCCGATAGCATTTGCTATCGTTCGAATCGATTCTCGCTTCCACCACATTAACTGTATTTTCTCTCTTTCTTCAATAGAAAAATGTCTATATTGCATATCACTCTAGATTAGCAGAGTGTTGCACTTACTTGTTGAACTAACTGCGGCGGCTAAAAATAAGGACTGGATTGCCACGTCGCTCTACTCCTCGCAATGACGTCTAAAATTAAAAACACCCCCGAGCAGGGGTGTTTTTGTAACTATTTTCTACTATCTATCTTCTG
>JAKLHJ010000083.1 GCA_022710205.1 Patescibacteria group bacterium
CTTAAAAAAGCGGGAAGAAGAGAGATTGCCAATGTCTTGAACGAAAAACTTGAAAAGAAAGTTAAGAGTAAAACAGGAAACTTGGCGCAAGACCTATTTGAAGAAGGCGGAGGAATATAAAAATGAATTACACAAAAGAACAACTAAATAATATTTTTGAAAATCTTCCTTCTGATATTCAGAACGCTATATATTCCGTCGAATCTGCCGACGCGGTAGAATCAATCGGAAAAAAATACAGCCTGCATATGGATCAAATTGCGGCACTTGGAAGAGAGACGGGCAGGGTGCTTCTCGGGATAACAGATCCGATGGATTTTGTTAATCAAATAAATGAGAAATTAGGGGTAGGGAAAACCGTATCCAGTCAATTAGTGTTTGAGATAAACGAAAAAATATTCGTTCCTATAAAAGATTCTTTGAGACAAATACACTCGCAAGCCCCCATGACGAAGCCGGCTCCGGTGCCGGCCCCGAATGTAGTCAAAAATATTTCCACGATGGAACTTAATGTCCCTAAAAAAACGATGGACGTTCTGCAGGGCAACATACAAGCCACACCAAGAGGGGATAAGACGGAAATTCTAGGTTTCAGCGCAGAAAAAAAGGAAATGCAAGCCAAAACAGAGGGTCAGCTCAATATTATGGAGGAGAAAATGAAGGGCGGATTCAATATTCCAAAAGCCGAAACAGAAATTAGCAAAAGGGAGCCGAGCAGAGTAGTCGATCCTTACAGGGAGCCGATATAATTAATTAGTAATTAATAATTACGAATTACAGATGGTCGTCATTGTGAACGGAGCGAAGCAATCCAGATTTACGAGGTGATATCCCTAGATTGCCGCGCTCCGCTCGCAATGACACAACAATAATAATTTGTAATTTTTAATTCATAATTCGTCATTAAATATGCAGTTTCAAGTCCCACAATTTATTGAGATTGAAGATAAGGTCGTCGGGCCGTTTACTTTCAAGCAGTTCATTTTCGTGCTCGGAGCGGCGGGAGGAGGGTTCTTCATATACAGAACAGTTTGGGCTCCTCTGTCATATATACTTATCGCCCTTGTTTCCGGTTTCAGCCTCGCTCTGGCTTTCTATAAAATTAACGACAGGCCTTTCATAAATGTTGTCGAGTCATGGTTTAAGTTTAGTCTTGGAAGCAAGAGATATTTATGGAAAAAAGAGGCGACAGTGACACAAACTAGTGCGGGAGAAATAGAAAACAGGATAACCGGTGCGCTGGAATCAAAACCGATAGTGCCGAGACTGACCGCCGGGAAGTTAAAAGATATCGCGTGGAGTTTGGATATTAAGGAAAAGATAAAGTAAGAAGTAGGAAGTAAGAATTAAGAATTAAGCCAACAATAGCAGTCATTGCGAACGAAGTGAAGCAATCCAGAGTGTAGTGTATAAAGCGAATTGCCGCGCTTCGCTCGCAATGACAGGGATGAAGAGTAGTAGGCGAAGCAGTGAGGTGTTAAAATAAGAATAGAGTTTTATAAAAATATTCTTAATTCATAATTCTTTATTCATAATTCATATTTATGGCTGAAGCTAAAGCAACACAAGATTTTGTACAAGTTAAAGAAATACGAGACGGCATCGTGGTTCTTAAAGACGGCACGATGCTCATGATATTTATGTGCTCATCTCTAAATTTCGCCCTCAAATCAGCCGATGAACAGCAGGCGATTATTTTACAATACCAAAACTTCCTAAATTCCCTAGATTTCACTTTCCAAATAGTTGTGCAGTCAAGACGTTTGGATATAAGACCTTATTTAGCATCATTGTCAGAGAGAATGGGTTCTCAGCCAAACGAACTTTTAAAAATTCAGCTCAAAGAATACATAAATTTCATCAGAAGCTTCACAGAAGGGGTCAGTATTATGGAAAAAAGCTTCTATGCCGTCGTTCCATATCAGCCGCCGATCTTCCAAACATCTAGCCAAAGCGGTGTTGCTTCAAAAGTTTTTGGTATTTTTGGAGGCAAAAAAGACACCAGGGAACAAAAGGAACAGGAACTCCTGACATTTGAAGAGAACAGAACACAGCTTGAGCAGAGATCCAGCGTTGTAACACAAGGATTAATGAGATGCGGAGTCAGATCGGTAGCCCTTGGCACAGAGGAGCTAATAGAACTTTTCTATAAAATATTTAATCCGGAGGAGTCGGGAGGAGTGCCGAAGTTCTAACTTTTTGAAAAAGTTAGAACTGGAATTAAGAATTAGGAATTAAGGAAAAGAGAAAGAAGACTGTCATCCCCGTGGGGCTTGTCCTCGACCCGATCGGGGAACGGGGATCCAGTGAAGATTAAAAGATGGAATCCCGCCTTCGCGGGAGTGACAAAAGAGAGTTAATTGATTTAAAATGGCATTATTCGGAAAACAAGAAGAAAACAAAATAGAAGCGATACTTCCGCAGGATATTTATCAAAGCGGAACGCTTGAACTGCGTGACGTTATCTCACCGTCCGCTCTTGAGATTGGATCAAACACGATGAAGATAG
>JAKLHJ010000084.1 GCA_022710205.1 Patescibacteria group bacterium
GTGACATTCTCCGGTAAAACTGATAGTTCGGGCAAGTTCTCGGTGTCGGGGGTTACCTTAAGAAAGCACGGTCAAAACATTATTTCAGCCTACGCAGAGGATGAGGCCGGCAATAAGAGCGGCACAAAGAGTGTCGGTCTAATATATAACAATGCTCCAGTTTTGGTCTTTTTAAACCCAAGACCGAATAGGGGGTTAAATCACAAAACAAGTGTTGAGTTTTCGGTGTCTGACCCTGACGGTGACGCCATTGTGAAAACTATTTTATCTATGAAAAAACCGGGAGAGACATCGTTCAAGTCTGTAGATGTGAACTCTCCGGATAATAAGTTCGAGCTTGATGTGTCTTCGTTCCCGGAGGGCGGGGGATATGAGATGAAACTGGAATCGGGCGACGGGGTTAGCGCATCCTCCAAGACAATTCAGTTTTATGTAGACAACACAAGGCCGACAATATTTGTTGAAGGCGTCCCTAGTAGGAATTTCAAAAAAGATTTTAGATTTGAAGCTATCGGCTATGCGGAAGACGGATTGTCCGGGGTGGAGTTCGTGGAATATAGTCTTGATGAGGCGCACTGGTTCAAGGCGATTATCACAAAAGGCATGCTAACAAAGAGGGCAAGCTTCAGAGTTAGACATCCGTTTACTCTTGACGATGGTGTTTATGAAATAAAGTTTCGCTCTGTAGACGCGGCGGGTAATTATTCATCCGCGTGGGCTGAACAATTTGTAGTGGATACAATGCCGCCGAGACTGGGTAGCTATGAACTTTCTTATAACGGAATTTCTTTGTATCCCGACGAGGAAGGATTTATCGTGGTGTCGGGAAAGAATTTAAAAATCCGCGCTTCTTTTGAGGCCGGCACAAAAAACGCCCACATAATAATCGGTGATATAAGAAAAGAATTAACTCGGGGAACTGACGGGTTGTGGGAGGGTGAGTTCACGATTGATAAATTCGGCTCGTATGAAATAAGATATGGGGCTAAGGACGATTTCGGTAACGCTATCGATAATAAGAGAATCGGGACTATCGGTGTTGTTAAAAACGGGACCATTAATGTAGCTGATAGCCGCGGAAATACTACAGATGAGGTAGTCGAGGGTGCCGATATCGGTGTTTATATTTTTAGTGAGGACAGACAAAGGTTTGAGAGATGGCCCGGTGAGTATTATGGGATAGCAAATCCGGCCAAGAGCGAAAGCGACGGTAGCTATGCCTTGTTCTTGCCTGCCGGTAAGTATCAAATTTATGTTCAAAAAGAAGGTTTTGTGAAACTCAAGACCAATGAATTTAGTATAGGAAGCGGCAAGTTCTTGAATTATGATTTTTCTATTAAGAGAAGAGAGGGTGTAAGGGGGGCGATTGAGGATATGTTAGAAAAAATAATGATCTTCTAAAAATATGACACCTGATTATGAAAAAATTTGGAGGCTGGCTCTTGCGGTGGTTGGTTCCTTGTTCGCGATTTTTATTTTATTAAACTTGCTTGGAAAAGTATTTATAGAGGAAATGTCTCAAAATCTTTTTGTTGAGCAAGCAGGGGCGATAGATAATGAAGTCGCGGCCATAAGCGAGGTTAGCCCGTATTTTGAACTGCAGAATTTGAACGGAAAGTTAATTAAAATAACCGATTATAAAGGGAGCCCTGTAGTTGTGGTTTTTTGGAATAGCTGGAACGATATCGCCGTTAGCCAAATAAAGATTTTAGACGAAATGTCCGACAAATATTCTAAAATTTTTAAGATTTTAACTATAAATAATCAAGAAAAAAGAGAGTCGGTGGCTAATTTTATAAGAAGGGGGTCGTATAATAAGATGGAGGTTTTGCTGGATGTGAACGGCGGCATCGGTGATGCTTATGAGGCAAGAAATATGCCGGCGTTCTATTTTATAGATAAAAACGGGCTTCTAATGGATAAGTATTATGGTTTTTTAGACGAAAAACAGATTGTTGAAAAGATGTCAAAATTTAGTAATTAGTTTGTGGTATAATTAAAAAATATGTCCTCATTCTTTATCTTTAATAATCTAAATTTCGCCGAACAGATGTTTGGCGCGTTGGTGTTTGCCATGACGGCGTGGCTCGCCTTTGATGCCTATATGATTAGGCGAGATTTTTTAACCGCTTCCAGGGGGATAGGTTTTGGCCTTCTTGTTTTATCCCAAATATTTGCAGCTTTTAGTTTCGGGTCTGAGAATTATGAATATGTGGGGCATGTTATTAGGCTTCTCGGCCTCATACTTGTACTTTGGAACTTACTTTTAGAAAAGCCGGTAGAGAGGCCGTCTATCAATGCTGTTTTTGTTTTGCCGTCCATAGCAACCGCTCTTTTCTTTTTTAATTTTTGGGATGCTGTTTTGTTCTTTACGATAGCCTTTTTATCTTATAGACAATATAAGAACGAAGACAAAAAGACTCTTCTCCCAT
>JAKLHJ010000085.1 GCA_022710205.1 Patescibacteria group bacterium
GATAATTATGCATCAAACCGCTTGGTCATATCTTTTAAAGAAACTATAAGGATCGAAAGCCCCCTTTTCACAATTTTTGCTTTTGCAACATTTAGTGTTTTAGTGAAAAGCGCAAGCATCTTTCTTTCCCGACGTTTTACTTTATTTAAAAAATCTATTCCTTTGTTTGTAAGATAAAGATTTATCATTCTGCGATCGTCTTTATCACGCTCCCTTTTAACTAAAGACCTCTCTACTAATTCATCTACGATGGCTGTCGCGAAAGCACCTGTCGTACCCAATTCTTTTTTAAGCGCGGCCATATTGATAAAATTATTCTTACTTAGTAGACGGAGTGTATAAAAATGTGCGATCGCCATTCCTCTTTCGGCAATGATACTACGCCCCAGGGTACGAAGATGTTTCCTGAGTTCTTTTATTAAGGATTCTATCTGTTCGGCGTATTTTATTTTAGCGGGGTATCCCATAAAAATTTCGCCTCTATTTTTTTGAGCAAAAAATGCCACAAGAGCTGATATCCATTAGATCTATTCTTTACTTAATGACCGTTCACCTATAGACAATGACGCTTTTTTAATCGTCGGCCCGTAAAATATGCACTTCCTGGTGATGAAATTCACTACGAACACGGTTATAATAGATATAGCTTTCGATTCTAAATAATGTAGTTTTACAGTCTCGGTGAAGAATTGGATACAATAGTGATTCAAAAATAGACCCGCGACCCCTATTGAAAAGAAGAGGATCACTTCCAGTCGCCTGTCAGAGAAGGTTCTTTGATCAAATACCCACGTAATATTCAAAATGTAACTTACCACTGATCCCAGCATAAAAGCTACCGCCGCGGATATCAGATAATAAAGCTTGAAAGTCTGTGTGAGAGTGACCAGTGCACTATAGTCAACCACACAGGCTACGGCACCTGATAAGACATAACGGAATATCTGAACAAAGATGCCATCCGATGGATATTTAAAAAGTTTGCCTATCATAATCCCTCTACAAATACTTCCACTTTTTCAGAGTTGATACCACCTTCCAACCCCGAATACCCGAGCCATTCATATTGTGGCACGACCGAATACCAGGAATAGGATTTTGGTAAAAAAGCCTTAATAAAGCTGAACGCCCCGAGCTCTGGATCAACGCATAACCGATACGCCTCTACCTTGCGGCCATCTATCCCTACAGTTTCTTTTCCCATACGTTTAAGTTCGACATTATAAACATTCGGTTCCTCGCTCACCATCTGGAGCTTTTCGCTTGTCTTACCACTTTCTAGAAATTTCTGAGCGTAGAGTCCTAAGGAGAGCCGTGTTACAACATTCTTATCAAATTTGAATTTTCTCGTGCGGAAGATATTTCTATCGGGCTCCTCATGAATGCAAATGCCGGTATTACCGGCAAGATCAAACTCCTGCTTCTCGCGCCTGATTATCTTGCCTTTTACATCGAAAACGCGCTTATCCAGACTAATAGGCCTGATGCTGTCTTTTGTACGTTCGAACTTCATCTCAGCCACCCACGATACCCGCCCCTTAAAAGAAGAGTAAATGCCTTGCGCCTTCTCGGTCATAAGATAGATGCCGAGACCGATATTCCTTATCTCGCTCCTCGCCTGCCACCTCTCGACCCCTTTCAAATCCCGGCATACATAACTCATATTTACAACTTCTCCAGCCGCAAACAGAGCGCCTGCCCATGTAAGCAAAGAAAGGCATAGTAAACATATCCGTAGTTTTTTCATGCGACTATCCTTTTAGCCTTACGGACAATCTGGCTCTTATCCAAGGCACCCAGAAGTGAGCACCTCACCCTGTTTGAGGCAGTCGAACAGAACTCTCGCGTCTTTAAATTATAAATGTCCTCGAAGCTGATCGGAGGCAATATGGTTACTTTCACTTTACCCGGGCTAATTAAACGGCTACCTTTCCTCTGAATATCAATACTGCCGTCGATGGCCACGGGGACGACTCTCACCCGGGCGTCCTGCAGAAAAGCAAAGCTGAAAGACTTGAACTTCTGCAAATCTCTGTTATAAGAACGTGTGCCTTCCGGATATATAACAATCGAATTCCCAAATTTTATCAAGGTTACTATGTCCTTGTATGTCTTAAATGACTTTCTTATGCTGTCTCTTTCGATCGGTATGTATTTCTGGATCTTCATATATGCTCCGAAAATCGGCGCATCGAATAGCTCTTTTTTTGCCAGGAACAGATATAGGCCTGGTATCGCTCTGAATATAATAGGCCAATCCAAGTCGCTCTGATGATTGGCCATGTATACGACAGTTTCATT
>JAKLHJ010000086.1 GCA_022710205.1 Patescibacteria group bacterium
TGCCGTCTTCGAATACGGCGATAGAAACTGTCTCTGCGCCCACATCCACAAGCACGCACCCTGCGGTCTTCTGGACTCTCGTGACTGTTACGAAACTGGCCGCGATAGGGGAGGCGACAACATCTTCAAGCATTATCCCCGCGTTTTCGATAGCGGACACGAGGGATTGAACATGCTGTTCTTGGCAGGTTATAAATAGAGTTTTAACTTCAAGGGTAGAGCCCTTCATCCCAAGCGGTTTGCCGAGAGTCTTTCTGCCGTCTATTTTATACCCGATAGGGAACGTCTGAAGAACATGTTTGTTTGTGGCTCGTCTCAGATTTGCTTCGCTCGCCTCAGAAACTTTTTTTATATCTTCCGCGCGGACTTCTTTGTCTTCGTGCTCGATCTCTATGGATCCATTCGCAACCGATGATTCAAGACTGATGCCGCCGATACCCGCATAAGCATATTCTATTTTGACTTTTGCAATTCTTTCGGCTTCAGCTGCGGCCTCTTTTATGGTTTTGGTGATGTCGTCAATATTTGTGATGTATCCATGTCTTAACCCGCTAGAGCGTTTATTCACCAAGGCTAAAATTCTCGGGAGCTCTTCTCCTTTTACATGTTCGGAAACGGTAATCCTCACAGATGATGTGCCGACATCAATGCCGGTCGTGATTGTTTTTTTCACGCTCCGTTTTTAATAGCTGGTAAGGGGGAGAGTTTTTTAAATAGAAAAATTTTCCTTTAAAAATTTCTCTCTAATTTTGTTCTCCTCCTTCTCCATTTTACTACCATGGTCAAAACCTTTCAAATGAGTTATCCCGTGGATAAATAAATATTTTATATATTCGCCGAGCGGTCTTTTCACTATCTTGATTTCTTCTTTTGCGATTGCGGGGCAGATAAATATCTCTCCCTCTGTTTTTGATAGGGGGAAAGACAAAATATTTGTCGGTCTGTCTTTTTGTCTAAATTTGGAATTCAACCCCCGCATCTTTTTCGGGCCGATGAATACGAGACTTAATTCATATTTCTTGCCCAAAGCAAAATCGGCTATTTTTTCATAGCCGATTTTTGATATTTTTGTATTGGTTTTAAAATCTCTTACGAGGAGCATCCTTTAATTTACCAAGCTTCTTTAGCTTCTCTATTCTTTGTCTGTTTTCTAATCTTTTTAGAGCGGCCATTTTTCTCTTGTATTCAGAAAGTGTTCTCTGGTTATATCTCAAGCTTTTGGCTCTTCTTATAACTCCGGACTCTTGAACTCTCTTGCTGAACCTTCTTATGAGGCCAGTCGGGCTTTCGCTGCCGCTTTTTGTTACTTGAATTAAAATCATATGGTCTTTAAGATAGCATATTGTTGCAGGTAACGCAACTGTCTAATGGTTATTTTAGTTTTTTCAGATATTCTCCCAATTTTTCGACTTTTATCTCTTCCTGGGATCTGTCGTCCATGTTTCTGACTATTACCGTTCCATCCATGACCTCTTTCTGCCCGAGAATTATAGCATAAGGTATTTTCATCTTTTCGGCTGTTGCAAGTTGGGCGCCGAGACTATCCTTTGATAGAGAATGGGCCACACCGATTTTGGCTTTTCTTAGTATTTCTATGATAGACAAGCTTTTTAGTTTGGCGCTGAATCCAAGCTGGATGAAGTATATCTTAGGCTTCTTGATGATTCTCGGCATCGTAGATTCGAATCCCTTTGACATCACCACCCTATCTACTCCAATACCGAGCCCTACGCCGGCGACGTCTTTTTTGTTGCCTAGCGATTTGGCCAAATAATCATATCTGCCTCCGCCACAGATTGCGAGAGCCTCTTCCTTTCCCTCTATCTCTTCCTTCTTTGGCTCTCCTTCCGCCGGGACTTCTCCTTCTTTCTTTTCCGCTTTTTGGGTCTCGGTTTTTGAGACAATCTCAAATACGGTCCTTGTATAATAATCAAGACCTCGCACAAGGTTATTGTTTATAACATACTCTATTCCCAGTATTTCCAAATACTCCAAAACTTCTTTGAAGTGCTGTTTGCAAGGGTCGCATAGGTAGCTAATTGCCTGCGGGGCTTTTTCTTTTGTCGGCTGACATTTTGGATCTTTGCAGTCGAGGAGCCGGAGCGGGTTTGTTTTCAGTCTCAGTTTGCAGTTTTTGCAAATATCGTTTGCGTGTTTTTTGTAGTAAGAAATAAGATCTCTTTTGTATGAGCCTCTACAAGATTTGTCTCCGATACTGTTTATTTGGACAGAGAGATTCTTTAATCCCGCCTCCTCAAGCATTGTGAT
>JAKLHJ010000087.1 GCA_022710205.1 Patescibacteria group bacterium
ACGATATTATTCATAATGCTATAAAATATACTAAAAGCGGAGGTTCGGTAGATATTTCTACAAGGCTCGAAGCGGGGAAGGCTATCATTAGAATAAGGGATACAGGAATAGGAATCCCGGAAAATGAGAAAAGCCGCGTTTTTACTAAATTTTTTAGGGCCAAAAATGCCAAGGATCTATACAAAAACGGTTCCGGCTTGGGTATGTATATTTCAAAAAGCATTATTACTAGACATAACGGTAGTATAACGTTAGAATCTAAAGAGGGAGAAGGCACTGTGGTTGAGATATTTTTGCCTCTTCTGCAGTCGGCGCCAAGAGAAAATAAATAATTTATAATATTAATTTTTTAACAGGATGGACAAGAAAGTATTTTTAATTGAAGACGACAGGTTCCTCAGAGAAATGCTGAGCCAGAAATTGTCCGAGCAAAAAATTACAGTTGACGTGGCCGTTGACGGCAAGAGCGCCCTGGAAATGATAAAGACAATCAGGCCTGACCTTGTCTTGTCGGATCTTTTGCTTCCCGATGTTGACGGTTTTGATGTTCTTGCCGCCATACAAAAAGACCCGAATTTCGCTAATGCTCCTGTTTTAGTTCTCTCAAACTTGGACAAAATGGAGGATATAAAGAAGGCGAAGGATCTGGGCGCGAAAGACTTTATGGTCAAATCAAATTTCACCTCTAACGAGATTGTGGCTAAGGTCAAAGAATTCCTAAAAATATAATATAAACACTTCTTTGCTCAAAGGAGGTGTTTATATAAAAAAGAACCCCCGCTTAGGCGGGGGTTTTGCTAACGAAGGGTCCATGTAATACGGAATTCATGATAGAGAGTTTTGTCTCTGAAGGAGTATTCCTCCATTATCCAACCACTCTCCCAATAATTAAAAAGTAATCCAAACGCCTCATTGACCATTGCATCGGCCAGTTCCGGGTCGTCAGTTTTTATTCCGCAAAGGACAACGGCTTCCCTGATAGCGCTAATAAGTGAAATATTAAAGCTCCAGAAGCGATCGCGGTTTAGCTCTATCAGATTGGCAATCGTTTCTGTGAACATAATAATTGTTCTGTCATAGCCGGTTTGATGTTCTGCAACGTAATTGTTCCATTTAGACAACTGACCTTCTTTTATTTTCACTTGTCGCCCCTCCTCTCTGATTTGTCTCTTTAGCTTTTGGGAATATCGTTTTAATTTTGGCAAATGAATTTCAATGTTCTATGCTTTGAACTAATAATACTTTTAAGATATTCAAAGTCAAACTGGTAAGAATCTTCGTTTGTGAGATTTCTTTATATAGTCGTGGTCTGCCCTGTAACGAGCTTTGCTCTACTACGGGGTTGTGGAAAACTATTTTATTGATCCCGTAGTATAATTTTGGCTCAAAAATATCCGTTATTTTTAACGTTTATTTTTATAAAAAATATCAAGGCCAAAATTTCACTACAGGATTGACCCAACTTTTTCTCTGTGTATACTGAGAATATAAAGTTCGTCTATTAGCATCGCGTAATATTTTTTAAACAAATGTACGTTTGCGGAACTTGTAAAAATGAAGCAGAGTATCCGGGAGCTTGCCCTCTTTGTAACGAAAAAATGGATTGCACAACCTGCGCGGGAGCAGAAGGCGCCGATAAATGTCTGGCATGCCAAGAGCTCGAGGGATTTCAAGAATAATTTTTTCCAATAATTTATTTTATTTTTTGCAATTAGGGGTAACGTCCTGCGCAAAAAGCGCGACAGGTCGTTAAATACCCGATAAGGTGTTGCGATCTCTCGGCGAAATAAGAGTCAAAGCTGTCATTCCCGTGAAGACGGGAATCCATGTATTTATTAGACTTTCGTAGTAATCGAGATTGAATTTCACGGGGTAAACTTGCAAAATTGCCCTTTTTGTATTAAAAATAGGTAGTTAGTTGGGCCGTTCAATTCGTAATTGTTAATTGATAGTTTGTAATTAAATAAGCGGGATTGGCCTGCCCCGTAGGAAGTCTATCTATAAAGGATAGGTGACCACAAAAAGAAGCCGAAGGCGGATTCCGAGAATTGAATGTCTTTTTAAAAAATAAAAGATATTCGGACTTTCCTTTGGGGTTAAATGGGTAGAGTTTATTTGGAGAAATAAGT
>JAKLHJ010000088.1 GCA_022710205.1 Patescibacteria group bacterium
ATACTTAATATATATAAAAGGAGGTAAAAAGTCAATAGTTATATAAGATATTATGAAAAAATGGGGTGGGAATACTAGGAAGGGGGATTGGGACTGGGGATTTGGGACTAGGGACTTGGGATTAGGGACTTGGGACTTGGGACTTGGGATTAGGGAATGGGGATTTGGGACTAGGGACTAGGTGTCAAGTTTCATAAGGTTGTTGAACAATAAACAGGTTCTTTGTTAAAAATATTTGGTTCTTTGCTACGCCAATTGTTGCATAGTTCTTCAGGGGTTTTGCAACCCATTGCTTTATATGGTCTATGACAATTAAAAAAGCGTTCAAAGCCATAAAGCGCTGAGATCATTTGATCCACAGATTCAAAATGAAAACGATATATTGTTTCATTCTTTATGGATCCAACGGTTCTCTCGGCTAAACCATTTGTCCATGGATGACACGCCTTTGTTAAGGCATGATAAATATTAGAATCCTCACACGCTTTTTGGAATAAATGAACCCTTGGCCTTTTAACTGAAGAATTTTTCTTATAACTTTTGTTAGTAAATTCTCCACCGTTATCTGTTAAGATCTTTGTAATTTTAAATGGATAAAAGTTCTTACAGTGTTTTAAAAAATCAACTGCCGATTGGGCTTCGCGGTCAGGATATGCCCGAAGAGTTAACATGCGCGTTGCCCGGTCAATAGCAATAAATACATATAATTTTATATTATTAATTTTGGGCAGATAAAAAACATCTATGTGAATAAATCCCGGGTTGCATGCTTCAAATTTACCGAAAGTTTTATCTTTGCCCGGACGAAGCTCTTTTATATTATTAATACCTTGGCGAACAAGCTGGCGATAGACAGCCGATTTCGTGATCTGCGGGAATAGTGTGCTTTTTAGCGCAAACCAGATCGTATTCATGTCCAGCATCCAGTCGCGACGTAGAAAGTCTAATAATGGCTCTACCGTATCTGGCAATGCTTTCTGAATATTTTTGGGTTTGCTACTTAGATCATTCATATTCTCACGGCTTTTCCATTTAGCAATTGTTGTCTTGCTTACGCCCATTTGTTTTGCCAAGACACGATATGGCTCTTTGCTTTCTTTGATCATTTTGCGCTGTATCTTTGTTGTTCGTGCATTTTCGTGGTAGGTCATTTTTTCTCCTTTTGCTAGAATTATAACCTACCTGTTTAATGCTCTTTTATCAACCATGTTGTACAATAATGTCATGAAACTTGACAACTAGGGACTAGGGATTAGGGACTTGGGATTAGGGAATAGGTTGATAAGTAAAGAAAAAACAAAGAAAAACAAAATTAAAAATATTTTTTCTTCTCTTCTTCTTTATTCCCTATTCCCTAGCCCCTAATCCCCAATCCCTAGTCCCCATTCCCTTTTATAAATCTACTACATCATTCCGCCCATGCCGCCGCCCATGCCACCCATCGGAGGCATTGCCGGTCCTTTATCCTTTTCAGGAAGATCAGTGACCAGACATTCGGTGGTTAACAACAACCCTGCGATACTGGATGCATTCTGCAAGGCCGTACGGGTAACCTTGGCCGGATCAATAACACCGCTCTCGATCATATCCACATAATCATCCTGATTGATGTCATAGCCGATATTGACCTTGGTCTCCAGCAATTTATTGACAATGACCGAACCTTCCAGCCCGGCGTTTTCAGCCAGCTGACGGATCGGAGATTCCAGGGAACGGCGGACAATGTCCACCCCGGTCTGCTCATCACCTGAAAGTTTCAGACTCTTGAGCGCGTCAATGCAACGCAACAAGGCCACGCCGCCGCCGGGAACAATCCCCTCTTCAATCGCAGCGCGGGTTGCATGCAAGGCGTCTTCCACGCGGGCCTTCTTTTCCTTCATCTCTGTCTCCGTTGCTGCGCCGACATTGATGACAGCCACGCCGCCGACGAGCTTCGCAAGCCTTTCCTGAAGTTTTTCCCTGTCATAGTCCGATGTTGTTTCGTCGATCTGCGCCCTGATCTGCTTCACCCTCGCCTCGATCTCCTTTTTGTCGCCCGCGCCATCGACAAGC
>JAKLHJ010000089.1 GCA_022710205.1 Patescibacteria group bacterium
TCGCCTGTATTTCATCCATAGATTACGACGACGGCATGGTCCTGAACTCCGCCGGGGAAATGGTCCCCTGCCGCCACATCAAGAAAATTCGGTTTTGGGATAAGAACAAAGCGCACGACACGGCGGCGCGTATCCTTAAACTATTGCAGGAGAATGACGGCAAGGACGAGGGGAGCCTGCCAGAGATTCTCGCATACCTTAAGGGGCTACAAAGTGAACCCTGCCAGCCCATACCAATCCCCTCCGCATCTGTTGTCAAAAGTTGACTTTTAGCCAGACATTCCATCCTCTCAGGAACAAGTCTCGCGCTTGTTATCAAATGTTAAGGTTCGGGCTGAAAAAACTATAATATTTACAGAGTGGAAATAGTGCGACCTCTGAATTTATTATGAAAGCCTTAAAGCCACCGACATTGAAAGTTTTTATTCGTCTTCTATACAATCCCGTGCCCCTTGAACTAACCGAGTTGGAATGGGAGGGAAGCGAGGTCGTCGCTTTCTTAAAATCTCTCCCAGTTCTAGGGTTAGATGGCACACTCCTCCTTTTCTATAAAGACACCTCCGACACGATGTTTTCACCGGAAGACACACATATTGAATGGACTTCCCGTTCCCGCTTGTCAGATAACTACCCCGATACTTTTTCTGGATTTTATTTAAAAACACAAAACAAGCTGAAGTTGTCAAAATTTCTTGACAATTATATCGCCGAATTTGAGAAAGGCAATCTGATTTACGACAAGAACTATTGCTCATACGACAATCATATAAGACATGTCCGAAGTCTTTGGGAAAACCAATTTATAGAATCCGGGGCACAAATAGTTGTAAGCGATAGGGACATAGTTAAAATATCCAACGAGATCAGGCTTTACGAATTGGTCCTTTCATTAAATAAGAAAGGGTCTTTGGACATTGTGTCGTGCGATTATCATGGTTACGGCACCGACTACACTATCAACACGCTCTTGCTTAATGTTAAGTTTAAACAAAGCCCTAAAGAAATATCGGGCACTTACAAAGGCGGGGCACATCATAAAACCTCACGCTTAATGGGACAAGTACGCGATGGCAAGGTTGATGAGGTGGAAATTCCCCACGACACTCAGGACAAAAAAGAACAGCCTGATGATATTGTTTACACGCTAATTTATACCGGGCAAGATTTGTCTGTTAAGGGGACTTTTCTTGATAAAAAAGGCAGGCAGATTGTGAGCGAGCGCAAACTGGCGCGGCCCGATTTTGACAGCGAAAACTACCGTGTCATTTCATTCCTGATGGATCATCCCAATAAACGCTATACTCGCGAAGCGTTGCAGAAGGAACTCTCTCAACAAGAAAACGATGCTGTTGTTATAAAAAAAACATTTCCAAAAATAGCAGAAAATCTCGGCTTTAAAGGAGATTGGCTTAAAATCTTCATTAAGGCCAGCAAAAAAGGAGTCTGCCTTACTAACCCCATAACCCGCAAAGACCTTTCTTCTCTCGGTATATCCTATTTACCACTCAAGGGATAGCTTTTTTAAGGGAATTTGTCCCTAAATATCCCATATAGCCCCACTAACCGGCGGGGCTTTATTTTTTCCTGTAGACTCTTTAGATGTCTGAAGCAGGTAAAAATCTTATTTCCTCTAGCGAGTTTTCCGATGATTTTTTGGAATATACCAAGAAAGTATGGGAGTCTGTTTTGTGCAAAGAAATAACCACAGAAGAGGCACGGGAAATTGCGGAAAATATTGTCGGCTTGGAACTTTACTTGCGGGAACTGAAAAATAAATATGGGTAAAATATGACAGAGCAGGAAGCCCAAATCTTAAGAACTAGATATGCCCGGCACCAAATTCGCACTAGGATTCCGGGATGGATTACGTACGGGCGTGGGCTTGACAGCTTAAGGGGAGCAGAGCTTAAAGTCTTAGTGTGTATTTGCGAGGCAATGAATAACACAACCAATATTGCATGTCTAACAAGGGAAAAAATAAGTAGAGCAACGGGGGTTTCTCTCGGGTCTATTTCAGGAATTATTAAAGGTCTGGTTATGCGG
>JAKLHJ010000009.1 GCA_022710205.1 Patescibacteria group bacterium
ATCCACGGCAAAATCGCCATACTTATTTAAAGTTTTACTCTTGTGAAATCTAACGTCTCCTTTACATTCAATTACAATTAAAACCTCCCTATTCGGAAAACTAATCACAAATTCGGGTTTACCAACGCCGCCTCCTTTTTTGGAAGCAAATTGAAGGAGTTTATTTATTCGCGCGTTATCTGATTTTTGTTCTTCAATTATTGCGGTATGCCCAGTTTGAGAGAAATAAATTTTCTTATTCTCTTTCAAGACTTCGCGAACTAAATCTTCAGTTTTTCTTTCGTTTGTACTCATACAGAAATTGTATCCCAAAATTCAAATTTTGAACAGCTTTTCAAAAGCGTGAAAATGTGTCCATTTTTAACGACATTTTCTCTAATAGTTTACTTTATCCACAAGAGGTCGACTGTATTCAATTGTGGTTCTAACTTGAACACTTAGCGGAGCCGGCTGGATTCGAACCAGCGGGGGCTGTTACACCCCGCCTCTTTAGCAAAGAGGTACGTTAGACCACTCTGACACGGCTCCAATATTATTCAATTATTTACTACATCTGCTTTTTAGCAAAGAGGTACGTTAGGTCACAGATAATTTTCTGATGAAAATTTCCGCGCTCCTTACAGGAGCAGTACACCATTTTGGATATTTATATTTCGCTACGCTCATAAAATATCTCAAAAGGTCCTTCGGTTGGGTCCCAACCCAATCCTCAGCCCGCCTCGCGCTAACGCGCTCCGGCCTTGATTTGCTCCAAGTCTTCGCAAATCAACACTCTGACACGGCTCCAACATTTTGCCTAGTATAGACAAAAATACCTCAATAAACAAGTATTCCGGATAAAAAAATTCCTTGCGCCTTTTCTAAATGTTAGAATATTAAATAGATGGCGGCGAACAAAACCACACCCAATACAAACAAAAACATCGCGCTTTCTACAGCGGGAGTTTTAATTATGAGCGTCGTTCTTTTGTTCTATGTAGTTGTCGGAGAAGAAAGTTTTGGAATATTGGCCAGGTCTGTTGTTTTCGCGGCATTTGCGATGATGGGCGGCATTTTCCTAAAGAACATTGTTCAGAATGAGGACAGAAAAGACGAACTTGGAGCCCTCAACAAAGAACTTGAAAAGGCAAACACAATATTGAAAGAAAAAGTTAATGAAAGATTGGCGGAAATTGAAAATTCCCGAGTTCACCTTGAAACAATTATTGAAAATTTGGCTAGCGGACTAGTGGAATATGACAACGGGGGTGCTGTCAGAAGGATAAATCGCGCCGCGGAGGAAATGCTTTCTACTTCACGAAAAGACGTTATGGGAATAATCCCAAAAGACGACTCGTCTGCGAGAATTTCCCTTATTACATACCCCAGACTCGCCAAAAATGTCCTGGAAATAGATCCTGAACTATATGGCATAGAAGCGCTTGGGGCTGAAATACACGAAATCACAATACCGGGAGAAACCGAGGACGTCTTACAGGTCACCTCTGTTCCGCTTGTCGTTGCTGATGAGAAAAACGGCACACTTAAAATAATCCGAGATATTACAAAAGAAAAAACCGTCTCAAGATCAAAGAGTGGGTTCATTACCACGGCCGCACACCAGCTCCGCACCCCCCTCTCTGTCATCAAATGGGCGGTAAATCTTTTGCTCGAAGGCGATAAGGGAGCGCTAAAGCCGGAACAGATCCCTGAATTAGAAAAAACAAATATCGCAAATGAAAAAATGATAGTTCTCGTCAACAATCTTCTTGACGTTGCGAGAATAGAAGAGGGCCGTTACGGTTTTAAGTTCAAGGAAGGAGACATTACGCCCATAATAGAAATGATTGTTTCCAGAGTTTTGCCGAAAGCGGAAAAGAAGTCTATCTCTCTTTCTTGGACAAATCCGTTTCCCCCTATCTCAAAAATATTTTTTGATGAAGAGAAAATAATGCTCGCTCTATCAAACATAATCGGCAATGCTGTGGCTTTTACAAAAGAAAAAGGCACAGTAAATATATTTGCAGAAAACGACAGCGATTATGTGAAAATAACGGTTGAAGATTCCGGAGTAGGGATACCGCCCGAAGCGCAAGTTCATCTTTTTGAAAAATTCTTCAGAGCGGCAAACGCCTTCCAGATAAGGCCGGACGGCTCGGGCCTCGGCTTATTCGTAGCTCATAACATAGTAAAAAGGCACGGTGGAAAGATAAAAATAATTTCTCCGATACTCGGCGACCTCGGCACGCGCGTAGAAGTATATCTGCCGAAAGACAAAGAAAAGATACCGAGACTGGAAGAAGGAGAATTTGCGCCATAAAAAATGATCACGACATATTCAACAATAATTTGGTTATCCGCCGCCCTTACGGGCGTATTTTCTCTTCTCATTTATCTTGGAAGCAACAAGCCCTCCACAAAATACTTTTCTTTAACAGCTTTTTGGGCATTCATATGGACACTTGGGATGAGCGGCTACTTCACGGCAAGCACATACGACTGGATACTCTTCTGGGGACGATGGAACCATTTCTCCTCATCCATACTCGCGGCCGCCTTTTTATACTTTTGCCTTGTATTCCCAAAAGAAAAACTCCCTCCAAAATGGGTCACCATCACGATACTTACGATAGAGACAATTCTTGTCTACCTACATATGCTGACCGATCTCATTATCAGAGATTATTACCAGACAGGAAGCCGAGTCGTAGACAGAGGAGTGCACTTCGGTGATTGGGGTATTCTATTCCATATCTTTTTCGTAGGATTTTTCGTCGCGGGTTTCATAATCCTTATCAAAAACTTTTTCAGAGAGACAGATCCCGCTATTAAGGCACAAATAAAGTTCCTGATGTTCGGAGTTTTTGCGGGAGTTGTGCCGATTGCAATCATAAATCTAGTGTTGGGCACCCTTGGCAACTTCCAATATTATTGGTTAGGCGCTCCCCTCACCCTCGGCTGGGTTTCTATCTCCGGATATGTGATTGTAAAACACAAAGCTCTCACCGTCCGACTTTTGGTGGCGGAACTCGCGGTCGTAGCGATGGCGCTCGTTTTATTCTCAAACATTTTCTTTGCCGAGATATTTAAGCTTGGTCTTTATGGACGGCTCGGTATCTTCCTCGTCTTCTCGATATTCGGATATTTCTTCATAAAGAGCGTCACGGATGCGGAAAACCAGCGAGAGTGGCTATCCATACTTTCTCTTGAACTAAAAGATTTTAATCAAAACCTGGAGGCAAGGGTCATCGCCGAAACAAAAGAAGCTGAAAAGGAAAGAGCTCACATAGAGACCGTCACAGATACTATCACGAGTGGATTGGTGGAATATGGCAAGGATATGACGATCCAAAGAATAAATAAAACAGCCGAACGTCTACTTGGAATAGATAGGAGGCAAATAATCGGCCAAAGAATAGAACCGCAAGACGCAGGCGGCAAGTGGAGCTCGCTTGCAAGCATAATTTATCCGGACGCCAAGGGGTGCAATACTTGCGATGTGCCGGTAGACAAGCCGATCAAAAGAGAATTGCAGGTCACAACTCTGCCTATCTTAGACGGATATTTCAAAATGTTCCGAGACGTAACAAGAGAAAAAATAATCGCAAAATCAAAGAGCGAATTCATCTCTGTCATCGCTCACAACTTCAAAGAGCCTCTTTCTACCGTCAAGACGACCCTCGAGATGCTTCTCCGGGGCGACAAAGGAGAGTTCGCAGGAGAACAACCGAAAATAATAAGCAACATGCGCGAAGTGAATGCGAGAACGATAGCCCTCGTCGACGATCTTTTTGATGTCGCAAAAATAGAAGAGGGTCACTTCGACTACAAATTCAAAAACGACAACATACTGAACGTTGTCGAAAAAGTTTTTGAAGAATATAAGCCACAAGCCGAAGCTAGAGGTATATCATTTGTTTTTGAAAAAGAGAACATACCTGAATTTTCTTTTGATGAACACAAAATGAGGCTCGTTGTGAAAAATGTTGTAGACAATGCTATCTTTTACACAAAAGAGAGCGGAAATGTCGAGTTAAGGACGAAGAATGAAGGCGGTTTTGCAATAATATCAATAAAAGATAACGGTATCGGTATTCCCGAGGATCAGCACGATAGGATCTTTTCAAAGCTCTTCCGCGCTCCTAACGCTCTTAAAATAAGGCCGGACGGCTCTGGACTCGGACTTTTCATCGCAAAGAGCATTGTGGAGAGCCATGGCGGAACCGTAGAATTAAAGACGGAAGAAAACAAAGGAACTGAAGTTGTAATAAAACTACCGCTTCGCCATACTAAATAGAGTTTTTAAAATAAATGGAACAAACAAACAAAATTTTCATAATAGAGGACGAAAAATTCTTGCGCGAGATGCTTGAGGATAAATTCAAGGCGGAGAAATTCAATACCGACAGCGTTACTACAGGAAAAGAGGCGCTCGTGTATCTTGAAAAAGAAAAACCTGCGCTAATTATACTAGACCTCCTTCTCCCCGACGTGAACGGATTTGAGATCCTCGCAAAAATTCGCGGAGAAGAAAAGACGAAAGATATACCGGTCATCGTTCTTACAAATTACGACCAAAAAGAAGACATCGAGAGGTGCAAAAAGCTCGGCATCTTCGGATTTATGGTGAAAACAAGCTTCTCTCTAAATGAAATTATCGCTGAAGCGAGAAAAGCGCTAAGCGCGTAGCTTTTTTATTTTGCGCAAAGTAATATACTACTCGTTATGGAACTTCTAACAAAGAAAAACTATATAAACGCAATCAAAAAATCTATAGGCGTAGAGATGTTTCAAAGTATCTTCGCCGAAAAAGACGGTCACGAGACAGATATAACAAGAAAAGGACAACTCTCCTGCGCTCTTTTTGTTTCTTCGATATTAAAATTATTTAACCTGATTGATATTAACAAAGCGCCGCACAGCACAGTATTGAGCACTCTTAAAAATATGGAGGCAAGCGGTTGGAAAAAAGTTTCGGAAAATGAATTAGAGGAGGGAGACGTGATAGTCTGGGAAAAAATTATCGACGTCGACGGCGAAGAACACGAGCATATCGGATTTTTTATCGGTAACGAGAGAGCTGTAAGCAATAGCTCTGAAAAGCGCGTTCCCGCAGAACACCACTATACTTATGACGGCAAAAGAGGGATCATCTCCGCCTGGCGCGCCCCAAATCTATAAAAAGACTTCATCATACAGGCCACTTGGAAACCCGGTTTCCAAGTGGCTTTGTTTTGATTGATATCTTTCATTATGGCTTGACTTTTATACACATAAGGTGTATAATTAAAAAAGAGGGTTAAATCGAGTTCCTAAACAATTTTGGGCTAAAAACCCACCGAAAACGAAGGAGGGACCGCACATGTTCGACAAAGAGTGGACTTTCAAGTGGAGAGAGGCAAGGAACAGACCAACCCCATCGCCATCACGCTCATTGTGCTCGTCACGGTTGCCTGGGCCATCGTGGCCATCATCTTGCATCCGATCGTGCGAATGTTCGGGAGACGCGGGTTCATCAGGAGGGACGGAAGCGCCATCAGCATCGAAAGCGCGGGTGCTTTCGACAAGGCAGAATAAGGAGGAACCGCTCATGGAAAAAGTGGACGACAACAAGGTCCTCATCCATGAAGTCGACGGCCGGCAGAACGGCCCCGTGATTACGCTCACGACGGACCCCGAGCGTGTGCAGATGCTCTGGCGGAAACTCAAGATCCTCACGAACCGTCTCGACCATTCCCGTAATTCCGAGACTCAGTGGAACACGGTCTACGAGATCGAGATCCTGGACACGCTCCTCAACAAGGGCTCGGTCAACACGTGGGACCTGTCGCGGAAGCTCGCCGACGCCTACGGCTCGATCGACTGCCGAACGTTCTCGTTCGCCTGCGGAGTCATCCAGAGTTACAACGACTACGGCGGCACCGGCCTCAAGTAGAAACAGGCGAAAGCCTCCAACAAGGCAACCAGCAATGGTTGCCTTTTAAATTTGCCTAACCATATTTTATTTATCGTCATTGCGAGGGCTTTAGCACGCGGCAATCCAGATTTATTTAAAACTTTACAACGTTAAAAATTTCAACCTTACAACTACTTTTCCTGGATTGCCACACGCTTCGCGTTCGCAATGACGGAGAAAAGACTACTTTTAATTTTTACGTCCACAGGTTATCCTGTTTATTAATGGCCCCACAGACACTCATCGAAGAAATATTTCGTCTTAATCCGATCCAAAAAGCGGGGCTGAAAAAGATTGGGCTCAAAACCCTAGAAGACCTACTAATGTATCTCCCGTCCAGATACGGAGAAAAAGCTGTGCTTAAGCACATAGACGAAACGAACGACAACGAGATAGCTGTAGTCTGCGGACGCGTTATAAGCACAAAAATATACAAATCGTTCCGCACGAGGATGCCGATGGCCGATATGGTCGTCGAGGATGACACGGGAAGGATAAAAGCGACATGGTTCCACCAGCCATATATGGCGAAAAAGGTGGAAGAAGGAAAATTTGCAAAGCTAACGGGAACCGTCACGCTGAAGAACGGCTCGCGCACGATGGTAAATCCCGATCTCGAAGAGGTTGAAACAATGGAACTCGCCCACCACGGAAGTCTATTCGGCAAAGATGAAACGCACCAATCGCCTGTCTATCCGGAAACGCGTGGGGTCACATCGCTTTGGATAAAGCATGCGATAGACAGAGCTCTGAAAAATAAAATCCACGAGCTTTTAGAAGACGTAATTCCTAAAGAAATTCTCGCGAAATATCATCTCCCCTCTCTACAGACGGCGCTCGTCTGGATACATAGTCCGCAAAAAGATTCCGACGCTATCGCCGCACGCAAAAGATTTGCCTTTGAAGAAGTTTTCCTCATTCAGCTCGCAAGACAAAAAGAAAAAAGAGAGTATGCGAAAAATCCTTCGTTCAAAATAACAACGTCCGAGGACAATATAGATATTTTTACAAAAAACTTCGGGTTCCCGATGACGGACGCCCAAAACAAAGCGATAAAGCAGATAGTAGAAGACCTTCGCGCCGATAAGCCGATGGCAAGACTTCTCGAGGGAGACGTCGGATCCGGAAAGACGGCCGTCGCCGCGACCGCCGCATATTCAATAATCAGCACAAGCCCTTATGGAAAAGATTACGGGAACCTCGGTGTCGCATATATGGCGCCGACAGAGATACTCGCGAATCAGCACTTCGAATCTTTCATAAAATATTTTAAGCACACGGGAATAAATGTCGGCCTAATTACGGGAAGCGGGTGTAAAAAATTTCCATCAAAAATAAACCCGGAGGGGTGGACGGACATTTCTCGCACACAGCTCCTGAAATGGGTCGCAAACGGCGAGATACCGATACTTGTCGGCACACACGCGCTCATCCAAAAAAGCGTTAAATTCAAGCATCTTGGCCTCGCAATAATAGACGAACAACACAGATTCGGCGTAAAACAAAGACTGGACCTCGCAAAAAAGACCGGTGATTTCGGCGGCGGCAAAAAACTGCCGGTCCCTCACCTAATTTCTATGACGGCGACACCGATTCCAAGGACCCTCGCTCTCACTATATACGGAGACCTCGACCTCACACTACTCGACGAAATGCCGGCGGGCAGAAAGCCGATAATCACAGAAATAGTCTCCCCTACCCACAGAAAAGAGGTCTATGAAAAAATACACAAGGAATTAGAGGCCGGACGACAAGCTTACATAATTTGTCCGCGCATTGACGAGCCGGATCCGGACAAAGAAATGGCGATAATCGCAAAATCAGTGAAAGAAGAAGCGAAACGTCTCAAGAAAGATGTTTTCAAAGAATATAATATCGACATTCTTCACAGCAAGATGACCCCGGCGGCGAAAGAAAAAACTATGAAGGACTTTTCGGACAAGAAAATCGATATTTTGGTCGCCACATCTGTTGTCGAGGTCGGAGTAAATGTCCCTAACGCAACAGTTATTGTCATCGAAGGAGGAGAAAGATTCGGGTTATCACAACTCCACCAACTCCGCGGAAGAGTTTTGCGAAGCAATCATCAAGCGCATTGTTTTATTTTCACAGAATCGAAATCACCAAAGACTATGGAGCGGCTGAAAGCAATAAAAACAGCCAAGAACGGATTTGAACTAGCCGAACTCGACCTACAGCTACGCGGTTTTGGAGAACTTTCAGGCAAAAAGCAGTGGGGTATATCAGATATAGGAATGGAAGCGATAAAAAATCTAAAAATGGTGGAGGCGGCGCGAAATGAAGCTAAAAATATTCTGGATGACGATATCGAACTCAAAAAATATACAATGCTTAAACAAAAAGTTGACGAAAGGACGATGGGGACTCATTTTGAATAACTATTTGACATAAATATATGATGCGATACTATATCGCAGAGCTGTTTTACTTTGAAAAAACTCGTAAGCCCTCATCTTTAATGGGAGGCAGAGCATAAGGGAGGAAAAAATGGGTATCAAGAAAATTGCCCTAGTGGGTGGCCCCTGTGCGGGAAAAACCACGATTCTGAGTGCAATCCGAGAAGAGTTCGCAGACCAAACGATCTTTGTCCCCGAAGTTGCGACACTACTGCTCGAAGGCGGCTTCCCGATTCCGGGGACGCATCTCCCGTGGAGCGAGAAGTGGCAATCTGCGTTTCAATCTGCCGTGCTACCTCTTCAGCAGGCCCTGGAAGACACAAATGAGCTGGTAGCAGAGGCGAAGGGGCGTAATCTTATCATCTGCGACAGAGGACTCCTGGACGGCGCGGCCTACACTCCGGGCGGAGTGGCGGAGTTCTGCAGACGCTACAATCTCAACTATGAGAAAGCTCTAGCGAACTACACTGCGATTATCCATCTGGAGAGTCTTGCAACCTCTGACCCCCAAAAATATGGAAAAAGAGGGAACGCTTCCCGTTTTGAAACAGTTGAGAGGGCCAGGGAGATTGAACTAGCGGTGAGAGAAGCGTGGAAAGGCCACCCTCGGTATATCTTCGTTGGTGGAAAGAAGGATGTCTCCAGCAAGATAAGCGAGGTCGTTGGAATGGTCAGATTTCTTCTCTCTGAAAAGTAGGACAATGCTCGGACGAAAGTCCGGGCTTTTTTATTTAAGCCACCAAAATAAAAACCCCGCACTTCCGCGCGGGGTCGATGTACTTATTCGTCATAGAAAGTGGTGCCGTATTCGACCATGACCATACGGCCGAGATCGCGGTCAAACTTGTAGACGACAATTCCGCAATTCTCTAGCTTCATTTCATCCGAATAAAATATCTGGCCGAAAGAATATTCGGTCAGACCGGACAAAACCCAATTTGCGCACTGGATGAATCTATAGTGTGAGACAACGAACATCGTCTCATAACCGGAGCCCATCTTAAGGGCGAGCGAAAGGAACGCCCTTGCGCGCTCCGTCGTATCTGCCAGGCTTTCGCCTTGCGGTGGTCGATAGGAAAATTCCGTCATCTTCCTACTGAGATTGCCGATATCGCTGAACATTGCCTTTGACTCTTCAAGGGTCATATTATGCACGGGGCCGAGGCACCTCTCTCGACAAGCCTCTTCGGCATATGCGACGATACGATTCCTCTCCCTCTTCGTATAAGCAGAAAGTATCGCCTCCGTCGTCTGCATTGCCCTCAAATAATCGGAATACATTATAATATCGGGCACACCAAACCTCTTTTTGAGCCCCACGCCGGTTTTCATGGCCTGGTTGAGACCCATTTCGGTAAGGGGCATCCCATGGTCGGTAATTCTACGCAAGATCTCCTGAATAGCGCCGGGCTCTTTCGGCAAAAAGGGCGTGTGGCCATACTTGTTGCGCAGTGATTCACCGTGACGAATAAAGACCAGTTTTCTGGGGCCCAGAACAAGATCCATAATGATTACCTGCCTTCCTTCTGTTTTTTCCAAAGTCCTACATTCACCTTGGATACTAAAACAAAAGACCGCCCTTTACAAGTTCACCCCGTAGGAAGTTTCTCTCTTGGCGCCTTACTTACAAATAACAAAGCCGCCTGCCGTGCCCGCGCACGCAGGGCAGGCAGGCGGTAACCGAGCGAATTATTTTGTTTTTTAAAAATAATTTATTTGAACTTTCCTGCGGGGAGCGGCATTTTTTAATAAATTTATTTAATTTTAGTCTGCGCCTTGACCTCTTCGATCTTGGCTGCGACGACAGCCTCGTCCCCGAGGTAATAATGCTTGATGGGTAACCCCGACTCATCAAATTCGTATATAAGCGGAACCCCTGTCGGAATATTCAGATCCATAACCTGTTTTTCGTCCAAACCATCAAGCACCCTCACGATACTTCTTATGCCGGAACCGTGGCCTGAAAAAAGTATATTCTTGCCGTTCTTTATTTCAGGCAAGATTGCCTCTTTCCAATACGGCATTATTCTGTCTTCTGTGTCTTTCAACGACTCCGCCATCGGTATTTCGTTCCTTGCGAGGTCTTTATATTTTGGATCGTTAATTGCATCTCTGGAGTCACCCGTCTTCAACTCAGGCGGTCTTACCGAATAGCCTCTCCTCCATATATGCACTTGCCCCTCGCCGTATTTTTCCACCGTTTCTTTTTTATTTAAGCCCTGCAGAGCGCCATAATGTCTTTCGTTCAATCTCCAAGAATAAAAAACAGGTATGTTAATTCCTAAATCAGCGAGAACAATATCTAGGGTCTCTGTAGCTCGCGAAAGAACAGAAGTGAAAGCGATATCAATCTTAATTCCCGCGCCCTTGAGTAATTTTGCCGCTTCATGAGATTCCGCTACCCCCCTATCTGAAAGAGGCACATCAGTCCACCCTGTAAAAAGATTCTCTTTATTCCATGTGCTTTCTCCGTGTCTAAGCAAAATTAATTTTGACATGAGAATATTATACATTAAACAAACAAACTCGTGGAATATCCTTAATTAATTTCCCCGCTTGTCATTCCCATCTGCGCGGGGATAAAAAACTTACTAAAAAGCGCTCCCCACGAGGCGCCTTTTTATTATTTATTTCTAAGCTTATCTTCCAGTTCCTTGACCTGTTTTTTAAGCTCTACCATCCTAATCTCTCGTCCGATCATAAAACTATTCATTCTTTCCAGCTCTTTTTTCTCCGACTCAGCTTCTTTTTTTGCCAAAAGTGCGTCCCGCTCTCTAAATGCGATAGACTCCGATGTTTGGTGATCAAATACCCTCGTAAAAAACAATACCAGAGAGAAAAAAGCGATTATCTCCGCAACCAAAAAAGTTAAGAACGTTAAATTGGTATTTTTTTCTTTATCAGAAAAAAATCCAACAAACAACAAATTGTCTACCTGCTTCAGCAAAACTAAACTTTCTTTATCTTTATACATAATGTCTGCTTCGCTGTCGTAGTATTTCTTGTTCAAACCGCTAGCCAAATATTCATTGTTTATATAAGGATACTGCTCGCTTGCAATCTTTTTACGAATGGTATCCTCACTTACGGGAAGGACCGTATTAAAAATCTTATCCTTACACTTAGAATATATTACGATGTGCTCATTATCGGAAATAAAATAACATCCGCCGCTGTTCGCCTCCGCCCCCGGGATGTCAAATAAATTAACCTTAATCACCGCCACACCGATTCTTGTGCCCCTGGAATCATCTATCGGGTTCGCGAGATAATAGCCGGCAATCTTGGAAGTAACACCGATGGCGGCATAGTCGTGTTCTTCACCCGCCTTTCCATTCAGCGCCTCAATAAAATATGGTCTGAAGGAGTAATTATCCCCGACAAAACTATCCGTGGCATCTCTGTTGCTTGAGTCTATTACATTTCCGCTTGTGTCCATTACATACAGAATAATATTTTTCATTGTCTTCGCTTCCCTGTCTATCTCTTCGGCCAAGGCCGGGCCATGCGCCATACCGTTATCGAATATTGACGATCTCGCGAAAGAGACCACCACCCCACGGGCTAGGTCCACCCTTTCTCTGAACACCCCTGCTGATGTATCCAGGTGTGTATCAACATCGGCGACAAAATTATTCAGGTCTTCCTCTTGAAAATGTCTAATTAAAAAGAAGGAGGCTATTATCGCTAACAATACGGTTAATAATAATATCAGCCTTATTCTGTCTGTATAAAGCATATCCAGCAATTCGGCATTTGTTATGGACATTCTGCGATGTATGTTCGTATAAGTAATAAAAAGTGCCGATGAAATGACCACTATAACGATGAGACGAACAAACAATGCCACAACAAGCAAATTTAAGAATTCTCCCTGAAAAATATAGAAAAAACCTAAAATTAAAACCGCCGACTCAATTACCGAAACTACAAATATAGAAGGTGCGATATATCCCATAGGGGCCTCCTCTCCGGCCCATAAAACATTAAAAATTCGGAAAGCCACCAGATAATAACAAACAGCGACAAAAAAAGAATATCCGATAAGCACCGCGTAAATCAAACCATAAAAATATAGGACAGCAAGAACAACAACGAAAAACACCGATATTGTTACTAGAGATGTCGTCTTGCCTAAGGCCTTGGCCCTATTTGCAAAGACAAATAAGAAAAACCCTGCAAACACATTTAACATCAAGTATGTTACTACAACCCAAATAGATAGACCTTGTCTGAAGTTATATATGTATGACTCCAGAACAACTGAGCCATATTTTATAAACGCATAATATGTGAGGGGGGTAAGATCTAGATGCTTAAATCCCTGTCTCATATTGGCGACGATGGCGAAAAACATCACAATCAAAAATACAGAGTCGGCCAATATTAAAAAATTAATATTATTAGTCAAAAAAGATAGGAAATTTTCCATATTATTATTTTATTACTCCTATATTGTATCACCCCGGCAGGAAGGCTCAAAGAAAAAATGTCCGTAAACTAATACGACGGGGCACGGAAGTCGCCTTCGGCTACCCACACTCTTAGAATTTTACCATATTTACCAGCCTCCTGCGGGGCAGGCGAAACGGAACAATAAAAAACACCCTCCTCGTGAGAGGGGGTGTACTATAGGCTTGCGATAATAGAGGCGATATTTTCCTTATGGCGAACGATTCCGCCGACCTCATCGACAAAATTGTCCGCAATTATATTTCCGGTATATTTTCGCGTGGCACTTTCGTCAATCTTTACCGGGAATGAATGTTCGTTCCTATATGAAGCAAGCAGGGGCCTGCTCAGCTTCCCGTTGTTACAGACGACCGCGTCTATTTTGTCGCGACCGATATGTTTCAAAAGTATCTTGGTGAAATTGGAAACAGCGAATCTGCCCGTCTCCGACTTCTTATTCATAATATTCACAACGAGAATTATCTTTGCGTGACTCTCCTTTATGGCCTCTTTGAATCCGTCGACCAGAGTGTTCGGAATAACCGAAGTATAAAAGTCGCCCGGACAAAAGACGATTTTGTCGGCGCCGACAATGGCATCGTGCGCCCCAAAATAAATGTGAGCAACCGGCTCAAGAAAAGCCTTAACGATTCTTCTGTTGTCGGAAAAGGCGCGCTTATCGATAAGCCCCTCTCCCCTCACAATAGAACCATCGGAAAGCGAAACGCAAAGCTCCGCGTTATTTAAGCTTACCGGCAAGACCTTGCCCCTGACCTTAAACCACCGACAGAGGGTATTGATTGCCATAACCAAGTCCCCTTTCTTGATCTCGGTAAGCGCCGCAAGCAAAATATTGCCGACAGATGCGGAATCAAGCGAGGAACCGTTCTTGCGGGTAAACCTATAAGAGAGGAGCTCGCGAAGCTCAGACTCAACCTCATCGTCAGAAAGAGCCAGAATCGCCTGTCTGATATCACCCGAGGGCAAAATACCCCGCTCGTCCCTAAGGGTGCCGGAATACCCGCCGTGGTCAAATGTTGTCTGAATTGTCGTTATATTGGGCCGTATATGCTTCAAAAAGCGAGCGACGCGGTATACACCGCCACCGCCGCCCACAAGAACGATTGATTCATTGATATTACCCATAGAGATACCACCTTTCTTTATCTTTTTTAAATAACCGTTTCTGCAGAACATACTACTAAAACTGAAAATATAGACAATGGGTAACGTAAAAGATAGAATCTTAATATGAAAGAAAATTTTAACGAAACAGACTATTACGCTCCAGAACAATTAAGGGAGCAAAACAGGGAGGAAGACACTAAGCGGGTTTTTTCTGCGGAAGATTTTGAGGATCTTATCGGGGAATACTCCAGACTTAGGAAAGACGGAAGCAATGTGGCGGATCTTGCCTTCGAAAAAATAATAGAGCATGTCGATGATCCGGAATTATTGATAGAACTACTTGGCCAGCACTCCGGAGTGGCGGGTTATGCGGGTCCCGACACACTGGAAAAAAGAGATCGCTTATTAAAGAAGCTTAAAAATCTGTCGGGGCTGACGGAAAAACAAAAATCTGATATTAGTCTCTACTCTCCGGCTCAAAAAGAAGATTTGGACGACTGGAATTAATACGATTCCTGTTTTTGGAAACACTTCAAAATTTTTTTAACTTGCCCGCACAAGACTCGTGCTATTTCTCTGCCACGTTCACGGCAATACGGTATTAATATTTCTAAATAATTTTTGAAAATTATTTAATTAAAAAATAATTCCCTATTTTTTATTCAAAAAACAAGAGACTACAGCTCCTCCCAGAATATCATTAAAAAGGTCCCCCATCGTGTCAGGCAAACTTTGTTGGTGGGTCGTCAGAAGAATTTGATCTAAAGAAAACTCATAAAACTCCCAAAAAAACCCAACGAGCGAGACGAAACTGACTATCAAAATCAATTTTAACCAAAAACCACCTTTGAACTTGGAGTCACTGTCTCTTAAAAATAACCAATACTCGCCGATCATTGCCACCCAGGCCCCACCCAAAATATGCATTAATATATCGGACCACCAGGCATGGTCATATATATCGAAATAAAGAAAAAAAGTTTGCAAAATTAAGATCAATAATCCGAATGCGGCAATTGCAATTAAAATTGAATGTTTTTTCATAAAACAATCATTGTATTATATCACTCCGGACAGAAAAATTCGAAGGGAAAGAAAAAGGCGCTCTATTTCTAGAACGCCATCTACAATATCTTCCTTTCTACCAATCAAAATCAGAGTCAGTGTCACCGATGTTAGGCTCCGGGTCAAAAACTTTTGGGTATCTCTGCCGGAGCTCACTTCTTGCCATGCGCATCAGATTTTTAAACGGTTCCCCGAGCATTGCCGGGATGAACCTTTCGGTCTCCGGATCACCGTTCTTTAATGCGACAAACTTATCAAGGTCTATCCTGACAAAACCAGCAACCTTCCCCTCTTCGGGAGTAAGATTATGGCTATTTCCCAGAAAAACAAAGAGGTAAAAAGATCGGAAGACCGGATCTATGAAAGTTCCGTCCATCTCGACCGGCCCCGTCGTCGTGAGATAGCACAGATCTCCGGGAACGCAGTCGATTCCGGTCTCTTCGCGGAGTTCGCGCCTGGCGGCCTCGCGTGTTTCTTCACCGGCGTGCACGTGTCCGCTCGCGGCCGTGTCATACATGTTCTCGTAAAGATCGTTCTCATTCGCGCCGCGAACTTGAAAAATGATTTCTTCGGACAAAGTCATCAGAATAATGTGAACCGCCCTGCGAAGATCAAACGGCCCCAGCTCGCTACGCTTCTTTTGCCCGATGACCCGGTTTCGCTTATCTACAAGATCAACAATCTCTTCGCTATTCATTGTCACACCTCCAGACATGTCCGCATAATCGCGTAATCAAGAAGCTTCTCGGTAAGCGAGATAGGCAGACCAAGAATGCTCTCCTTCTCCCCGTCAATCTTCTTAATGAACGGGGCGAGAAGCGGATGTTCGTGGTCGAAACCGCCGGCAAGCCGGAACGGGTCGCCCGTCTTAATGTAATCCATAATGACCTGAAGCGTGAACGGACGGAACCAGATTGTCGCGACGTCCACCCCGACAAACCGCTCTCCGGTTTTGGTATTCGTTACAACGACCGCGGTAACGGTGCTCGACGGGTGCAAATGCGAAGTGAAAAGGAACTGAAACGCTTCACCGACATTTTCCGGCTTTTCGCGCATCGTGCCGTTAAAAGTGACGACCTGATCAGACGTGATGAGAAGCGACGGCTCCTTAATCTTCGGCAAAATAGCTTTGGCCTTCGCGCGAGCAAGAGCAAGCGTCAGCTTCTCAGGGTCCGGATCGCGGATCTCTTTTTCATCGATACCCGCCACCACCACATCAAATTCGTAACCGGCCCGCAGGAGAACCTTCTTCCGCGCCTCGGACTGAGAACCTAGCACGATTTTCATATGAGACCTCCCTTGTCCGCCTAAATTTTTCACCTTATGAACTTATATCTCTAACTGAGCCGATGACTAAATAAAATATAGCCTTATCGAGCATCTACTAAATATTTAGAAAATTTTGGTGGGCCAATTTCAAGGTGCTTAAAATTTCCACCAAAGACTACCACGCTTTTGAAAAAATGTCTATATTGCATATCACTCTAGATTAGCAGAGTGTTGCACTTACTTGTTGAACTAACTAAACCCCCCTCCCCGGGCTCCACTACTAACCGTGAACGAGGTTGAACCTCAATCACGGACATTCATACCGTCACGCGGTGGTCTTCTTTTCTAGCGTTTGTAGTATGCCGGCACGGCCTTAAGCGCCAAGATCAAAGCGAAGAAAATCGCAAAACCGCACATTATAGACGGGACGGCCTGTCTAGTGGCCGGCGACATCAAATAAACTATTCCAGTAGGCAATATGAAGGAAAGATAACCCGCCAGTATCCAATAAGATATATTTTTTGTCTCTTTCCTTTCGTGTCGGACCACTTCAAATATCCCCAGAAACAAAAATAGAAAATAATAAATTGCGTAAAGCATCGCCACGCGCTCCTCCGTGCCAAAAATAATATAATTTCCTCCACACATAACGTTCTGATTCGTCTGAGGGCTTAAAATAAAGAAGACCATAAAAGAGATCATCGCCAAATATCCTATATTTAGGAAGTGTCTGGTCTTTGTCACGAGGGATATAAGACGCAGACCAAGCACCGGAAGAATGGTAATCATAATAAAACCGAAAACTGGCCAAAATAGAAAGTCGCTATCGGTGCAAATTTTATATTCCGCAAGCTGAAAGCCGGCGAGCAAAATAACTAGAGCGGCCGCGGAACGGCTGAACGATGACATTTTATAACGAACCAAAACATAAACGGCCAGAATCATCTCTATGATAAAAGTGGCTATCATAACCTCCGGGGTAAAACAATAAAAACGAGACTTGCGGTTATCTTCGCCCAAAAATCTCTCTATTTTTTCTAAAATTTTCATATTCAGATTATAACAGAAAAACCACCGGTCGTTTTTTAGGATTCAGTGGTGGCTGTTAGTTTTGAGATTTTTTGACGACCTAATAGCCTATACGGAAGAAAATAAAGGCGATTATAGCGGAACACACAAAAAATCCGATTGTAGTGAAAAAATATTTTACGGCCTCCTGTCGGCGACCTTCGATAACCAGTTCTATCGGACCGAGAACAAAGAAATACCCCATCATTGCCGCCGACAATACAAAAAGGGACAGCATGAAGATTGGGATAAGAATAGTGTTCCCGTCCGGCACGTTCGGATTCTGTAAAGTATTAATAAACAAAACCACAGCGCATATATAAGAGAATGCACCAATCGCATTAAAAAATGATTTTTTTATCATACTTAATATAATACCCCTGGCATACAAAAAGTGGCAAAACCCGCTTCCGCGGGCTGTCGTCGTTTTTTAGTAAAAAAAGAACACCCGTGGTTAGCGGGTGTTGAATGCTGTTTCAGGATTAAGGACTAGGCGACCTCGCCTGCCCCGTAGCGAGCTACGCTCTGCTACGGGGTGTGGGAGAAGACCCGGCGGCCGCCGCGCCATTCATGCAGACTCGAGAAGACGCACACGAGCCACATGTCGCCGCGCCGGCTCACACCGACCTCGCGGAGCTGGCCTTCGTTGTTGCGGAGGTAGAAGAGATTCGAGTGGTCATCCATCGTGAGGAGGCCGCGCCCGCCGTCCTTCTGCATCATGATGAGGTGGTGAAGGGCGGCGAGGTCGGTCTCGATGTAGTCCCCCCCACCACCTTCAGACTCGCCATCTTCGGCGTCGTCATCGTCCTCGTCTTCCATGCCGCCGGCGGCGATGGCGAGTGGCCCGACGATGAGGTCGATCTTGCCGGGCTCATC
>JAKLHJ010000090.1 GCA_022710205.1 Patescibacteria group bacterium
ACGTCCGACGGAAAACCGATAAAAGGAAATAATTCCGGCAACGGACTCCGCGAAGACGGCGTATTCGTGGTCAGACTTTTCAACTTCTCCGCCCCATCCGCAGACCTCTTCCGCGACGCCCTCAGGAAATTCATATTCTCCGGTTCGGACAAATTGGTCCTAGACTTACGCGGAAATCCCGGCGGATATCTTGAGGCGGCCGTAGATATGGCGAGCTGGTTCTTACCTTCAGGAAAAGTCATTGTTTCGGAAGAGTTCGGAACAAACAGCAACCAGGCGCCGAATATTCATAGAAGCAAGGGATATAATATCTTTGATCCAAAGGTTCTTAAAATGGCCATACTTATAGATAAAGGTTCAGCCTCTGCATCTGAAATATTAGCCGGAGCATTGAACGAGCACGGCGTTGCGAAACTTGTAGGAGAAAAATCATTCGGAAAAGGATCGGTTCAAGAGCTAATACCCGTCACCGGAGACACATTCTTGAAGATTACCGTCGCCAAATGGATGACGCCAAACGGCCACTCTATCTCCGACTTCGGCTTGACCCCGGACATCATTGTGCCTATAACTAAAGAAGATATAGCCGCGGGCAAGGACCCTCAATTAGAGAGGGCGGCCAAATTACTAATTAGCGGTAAGTAAAAATTCACCCTGTTAAGTAATCCGATTGAGTAAAATTTTATCTAAAAATAAAATTTAAATTAGCGGAGCTAATTTTACTCAACCGGATAAAATTACTTTCGGTGAATTAATCGGGAGAATTTAAAATAGTCGATAATTTAACAATATAATTAAATAAGTAAAAAGTAATTTTTACTTAACAGGGCAAGTGAAAATAATTCTACTCAAAGACGTACCAAAAATAGGAAGAAGGTACGAGATTAAAGAAGTGTCCGACGGATATGCCAGAAACTTTTTGCTAAAAAACGGTCTTGGCGAGATTGCGACTGATGCGATTGTAAGAAAAATGGATGAAGAGAAGAAAAAGACGGAAGCCGACAAAAAGAACCGAGAAGCAAAAGTTAATGAAAAGATCGCTTCTATTTCCAAAGAACCGATAGTTATAGAATCAAAAGCAAACGAAGACGGCCACCTATTCGCCGGCATAAAAAAAGAAGAGGTCTTGAAGCTGATAACAGACAGAGGCGCAGAGATAAAACCCGAGGAACTGGAGATGAATAAGCCGATAAAAGAGATCGGACCACACGAAGTTTCTGTAAAAATAAGCGGCAAAACTGCGAAGATAAAAATAGAAGTGATAAAAAAGAATTAAAAATTAGGAATTACGAATTACGAATTAAAAAATCACATTCAGGTCGAATGTGATTTTTCTTTTGAAATTTATATGTTGGGTTTAGGGAACTTACTCTACAGATACGGTAACCTTCTTCTTAGTTGTTCCGTCAAAATGAACCTTTCTCTTTGTGCTGAATTTAACCTTACCTGTCTTTAGTGCGAAGATTGTGTGATCTTTGCCGAGTTTTACGTTTGCTCCGGGCAAGATAACTGTTCCCCTCTGTCTGATTATGATAGATCCTGCTTTCGCGGTCTCTCCACCATAAAGCTTAGTACCTAAGTACTTTGGTTGTGAATCTCTTAAATTTTTAGCTGTTCCGCCGGCTTTTGTATGTGCCATTTACCCTGTTAAGTAAAAATTTGTTTAATTGTTTTTACCTAATGATTATTTATTGTAATGTCCTTCGCATCGTGCACCCTGCTTATTTGTTTTTAACAAATTTTGATTTTCTTTCAGAAAATCTACTTAACAGGGTGAAATTTGCCTGGAATATATATAATGGTATATTGGTTCCAAACAACGATATGGGAATACTAAATGATATTGGAGAAAAAATCAAGGGCTACAAAGAAGAGCTTTTTTTGATGCTTATTATTGTTATATGCACCCTTACCGGCTTTGGCCTAGGGCGACTTTCCAAGCTGGCAGACCAAAAGACCCCCATAACTATAGAAATGCCTTCA
>JAKLHJ010000091.1 GCA_022710205.1 Patescibacteria group bacterium
TATAGAACTTCTTATGGATATAGAAGAAGAATTCGGGATCGAGATTCCTGATAAGGATTCGGCAAATATGAAGACGGTCGGAGATGTGATAAGCTATGTAAATAACGCGCTTGAGGATCGTCCTAGAAGATGAAAAACGCAATTTTAGTTGTATTGATACTTATAATTTGTTTAACACTTATCGGTTAATGTCCGCCTCTCAAGGCGGACATTTTGTATCGATTTGTGCTGTAAAGTGTTACGATTTTTTGAGCCAAAAATGACCGGACATTTCGGACAAATTGGCGAGGAATAGACCTCTCTAAATCGCTAATTTTCTTGATAATCGCCACATTCAGCCCTATAATACATACTCATAGAAACAGAGAGGTTTCCCCTCGGCTCATACGAGAGGGACCCCAATTTTTTGTGGTCAAGAGCTAGGATTTGAAGCCAAATTTCGCCGACCGTATGGGAGGAAAAGGGCTATGCCCGACAGAAATTTGGCCGGTCAGGAGGCCGCCACCGGCGGCCGGATGACCAAATCCCGTCGCCTACCCCAGTTTTAAACAAGGTCGAGCCTATAATAATGAAAAACGCTTATATAATCGCCGGACCGAATGGATCAGGGAAGACGACATTCGCAACGATGTTTTTGCCCGATTATGTTAAATGTCCAAATTTTGTGAACGCTGATATGATTGCCAAAGGCTTAGCGCCGTTTAAGCCTCATAGCGCTACCATCAAAGCCGGTAAGCTCGTTCTGCAGCAAATCCAAGAATTTGCTGAACGCGGCGTTGATTTTGCCTTTGAAACAACGCTCTCGGGCAAATCGTATGTGAAATTACTCACTGACTTAAAGACGAAAGGTTACGGACTACATCTTTTTTTTCTTTGGATTCCAAGCTCGGAATTAGCGATAGAGCGTATTAAAGATAGGGTAAGGGAAGGCGGGCATAATGTGCCAGTCGAAGATGTCAGGCGCCGATTTGTCCGGGGCGTTAATAATTTCTTCGAGTTATATGAACCGCTATTTGATTCTTGGATGCTATTCGATAATTCTAAGGCAAAGCCTTTATTAATAGCAAAGAGAAAAAACGGTCATATGGAATTGAATAATGAAGAATTGTTTAGGATTATTCAAGGCAGTGCGAGGTAATGAATGAAAAAAAGAATGTCTTTACAAGATAAAGCCGAAGCAGCGCTGAAGAAAGCAGTGAAAGGTGTTGTTGATCGGCATAAAAAGACAGGCCGGTCTCTTGCTGTATGGCAGAACGGCAGAATTGTCCGCATATCTCCAAATACCGTTAGATAGATACAGGGCGTTACTCTACCGGTTATCAGTGGGACCACAAATTTTTTCTGAAAAATTCGGTCTTTCGGTAACCAAAAACAATTTATTTTCATGTCAATGAATGAAAATAAATTGGTAAAGCCGAAAGACCTGAAAGATTGTCTGGGAATGTATAATCCTGGTCAAGTCTCGCACACCTCCAAGAAATATCCTTTTACGTTGGCATGGTATTGCCACTTTCAAGATAAATCATGGGTAAGGGTCCATGGGCTGAATATAATCTACCAGTCTTTGTAAGGAGATGAAGGAGGGTTATATGTTGAAGACGATCATGGTTATCCTAATCATCGTGTGCAGTGTTGTTATTATCGGCTCTTTTTTTATGCCGTGGGCTAAGGCAGTTACTACAGCGACAAAAGTCGCCGGCGGCATCGAGCGATCTTTGGACGCCGGTCCTTTGGGAGGATCGCCTTTTACCAAGAAATTGATCGCGAACATCGATAAAGCGAAGACGGCGCTCAATGTATTCGGCGATGTCCGGTTCAAGACCGTCGTTAGCGGTTATGAGATACCGGTGATGCTAAACAGGCAGGAATCGAAGACGGCCCTTTCCTTGACACAAGTCTTCGCCCCCGGAGCGCAAAACATAGGAAAGAAGGCGCTTCTGA
>JAKLHJ010000092.1 GCA_022710205.1 Patescibacteria group bacterium
TCGTGAGGGTTTTCATACGGATATTCAAATTGTTGCTCACCATAGAAACCCACGCATCCATCATGTTGGATATCACCTGTAGGTATATATTAGCCTCTTCGTTGCATTGTGTCGCCTCTATAGTCATATCCTCAAGAAACTCATTCTGTTCCTGCGATAAAGACATTTTTGCCGAATTCGATTTTATTTTTTCGATCACTCGTGAATTGGAGCTTATTGCCTTCAAATAATATACCAGACTTTTTTCCAAGCTGAACATATAGAGCAAGTCCTTGTTAGTCAAGGCTTGATTGATTTCTACCTCAAGTTCGTTGGATGCTTTATGTATTACACCGAGGTGTTCCTCGAAATGCTGGACACAACGGAATATCGTCTTTAAAAATACGTCAGAAACAGAGTTTAATTTTTGGAATATCCTGCTGTCAAATATATCGGTATCTTCATTCGCTACGATAATAACTTTATCTGAAAATAAAAACAGCCCTAAAGATGATACCTTAAAGAGGAAGTTATCCGTAGCGGCATATTTTTTTGGACATTTAATGATGGCCGCTATATGATTAGGTTCGATTTCCAGTCGGCCTAGCTCATCCGGATCCAATGCCGAATTATACGTATGTTCATCTATTTTAAGTTCGTTGATAAGACAGCTCGTTTCGCGATCATCAGGTTTAGTATAAATACAAACGGCGCCGCGTCCATCCTCTGCCTCTAACAATCTGCCTTCAGCTATATTGTAGGTTTTAAGCATATCACTGATATTATACTACATAAAATGCAAAATGAAAACCCAATGAGAAACAGTTAAAACAAATATTCCCTTTCCGTTTGATCTCGGAAAGGGAATATTTTAATAAAAATAAAAGCCGATAAAGATATCAGCGGCTCTTTTTCTCCTCTTTTGTCTTTCCACCGCTGGTCTTCGGCAACCCAACTGCCTTTCCAGTCCCAACATCTGGCTGACGAAGGCTTGTGGCTTTGCGCCCCACGATTTCTCGTGGTTTACCTTTATCGGCTATTTATAGTTTATCACACTATCTTGCTTTTTTCAAGATTAACAATGAATTCTTTTCAATAATTACTTTGCTTTATCGTCCTTCCCTGCTGAAGAATTATCCTTTTTTTTCTTCCCACCGGAAAATATCATAAAGCCAACCCATATTATCGCTCCAGCTAATAGCACGTATACAATCCAATCCTGAGATAAATTTCCAGTCATATATAATTCCCTTTTTTGGTTTATACAGACATCTTCAAAACACGTAATATCCCCCAAGGGAATACTATCTAGATCATTCAGGAAATTATACTATGGGAGGCGCTAAGGAGTAGCAAGATGATATCTTGGTAAGATATAAAATCGAGCGCTCGATCTGCATCACTATTATGCAGAAGAGCGTCATTGATAACGAAGATACAATGGCAAATTCTTTAAAGAGAGTTAATTTTGATAACTTGTTCAAAGAATGGCTACTAATGCTTAGTCTTGCGGGCAATGAAACGAGACATGTCGTAACGCCAAACTCTCCCGATATCTCAGAATTGTTCTCGTTGAAATGGCGCGGCCATGAATGAGAAAGTGAATTCGGAATAAAAAATACACAACAGTATATGGATAGGATAAATATCGTAAGTAGTTTTAGAGTTTTATTGTCTATTTTGAGATAAACGCTCATTATGATAAATTATCCTTACCTATTTTTCTTTCTTTACTAAAAGCACTTTTGAATTAAATAGCGTTTTTTCGAACATCGAATGCCGCTATTCCTTGTGCCCTGCTTTTTCTGACCAGCCTCATTTTAGAGATTTTTTAATATCTGATAGTTTTAAGAAATGGCTTCTTTCTTCTTCGACAATCTTTTCAATAACCGTCTTTTGATAATCCGGCACGAAA
>JAKLHJ010000093.1 GCA_022710205.1 Patescibacteria group bacterium
TTGATTCCCCTTCCATTCCATATATAACAAAACCCCTCTTCTTAAGATCTTTTATTGTGTCTAACTTACTTCCGGCGCTTATAATGGGCACGCGAAATACCATCCCTGCGGAGGTTTTGGCTACTGCGCCTGTTATAGGAGCCTGTTCCTTCTCCGGCATTATCACTCCGCTCGCCCCAAACGCTACGGCTGAGCGAATTATCGCCCCGACATTTTGAGGGTCTTGCAGACCGTTTAAGAAAACAAAAAGTGAGGTCTTGCTGACCTTGTAACTATTGAAAAATTCCTCATATTTTATAACGAGTTTGTCGGGGGCAACACTTGCGATTACTCCCTGATGAGAAGCGCCCTTTTCTATATTTGCGATATTTAATTCTCCTACAGGAGTTCCTGTTTTCTTTATGATTGCTTCAAGCTCCGCATCATCTCGGTCTGAAAGAAATATTTTTGTTACCGCTTGCGGCGCGTTTGTGAGGGCCTCTTTCAAAGCATGTCTCCCGTAAATATATATTTTGTCTTTTTTTGTTTGTCCCATGAAATTGGCTAAACGTTTCTACAAAAATGATAATAATCTGCTTAAATTAATTTTTATGCCGTTGGCGTCGGGTTTATTTTACCACAAAGGGCTTCTTTTGTTTCCACAAAAAAGATAAAATAGAATACATGCAACTAATTATCAATGTTTCCAGGAATATCGCGACCTACATAATAATAATTTTGGCGGTATTTGGAATCGTCGGTTTTGAATATAAGTATCAGGACAAATTTTATCCGGGCGTTTATGTGGACGGAAAGTCTGTGGGCGGCAAAACATACGAAGAAGTATTAAGCGAATACAAGAAAGGCGCCGATGTTCTTTATAAAGACGGCATTACTCTAGTTTTTGAAGGGCAAAATGACTCGCGCGAAGTAAATATTCCGATGGTAGTCAGCGGAATGTCGTCTTATGGCGTCGTTGAATATTTTTCTCTCGGAGGATGGGAAAATACGATAAAAGAGGCCTATGACTATGGTAGGAATGGAAGTGCGCTAACAAAGGCCAAAGAACAAACATCGTCACTTTTTTCAAAGAAGACATTTGATTTTCCGGCGGTATTCCAGAACGAAGCCGTTCGTTCATTTTTTTCTCGAGAGCTTAAGGACCATTTTATAGAATCGGTTCCGGCTGAATTTTCTTATGTCGGCGGTAATATTGTGGTCTCAAAAGAAAGTGCGGGAGAAGGAGTAAACTTCGACGCGGTGGCTGAGGAGATAAACAAAAAACTTTCCTCTTTTGACCCCTCCCCGATAATTTTGAAGTCGGAAAAAATTGAGCCGGAGTTTACAAAAGAGCAGCTCGAAATGTTCTTGCCTGTTGCAAAAAAAATTTCACGCGGAATTAATCTTTATTTCAAATATAACGGCTACGGCTGGAGAGTGAGCGGGCGAAAACTTGTAACCTGGCTGAAACTAGACAACGAAGGTCGTCTTTCTTTAGACAGAATCAAGGCCGAAGCATTTCTTTCCAAAAACATTATTCCGGTTTTAGACAACAAACCGCTTAGTAGCCGATTTAAAATGAAAGATGGCATCCTTGTCGAAACAGAACCCGGCAAACCGGGCAATATGGTGGATGTAGAGGGCACTATCGCCAAGGTGGAAGAGGTTATCTTCGGCAAAAAACGCTCGCTTGGCCTTGCGGATTCGTCTCTCGCCTCGCTCGGCGCACTCGCTGTGGGCAACAGCGACATAGTCTTGGAAGATGGATATATAATAGTCCCAATCGACCTTAAGGTTGAACAGCCGCGAGTCACAAAAGACACGCTGGGGCAATATGAAATCAGGGAGCTCGTGGGCACGGCTACGACAAATTTCAAAGGAAGCAGTG
>JAKLHJ010000094.1 GCA_022710205.1 Patescibacteria group bacterium
CCACGAATTTATGCTTGAGATGTATATAAAGAACTTTCCCCGAACTGCTTAACTCGCTTCGCCACGCCGGATTTTTCAGCATTTCCCTCGGCAAAGCAACAAAAGGCCGTAATTGTTGACTTCTTTTTCTTGGATTCATATTTCCTCATCCTTATACATAAATCACCGCTCGAAAATATAATCCTTGAGAGTCCGATACCCATCGGAATAGGCTTTAGCTTCGATCTTGCCGCCGTTGTAGTAGTCCATCGCCTTGATATGGACATCGGCGCCTTCAAAATAGACGATAGTCTTAGTTCCGTCCCGCTTCTTTCCGATCAGCTTAAAGCCTTTCGCTAGGCAATAAGCCGCTTCGTATAGGTTCATAGTTCCATAAATATTCTGCTCAGCCACGAGACACCTCTTCTTTCGTGATTCTCCCCAACTCAACGTGCGATTTCTGAATTGAACTGCCAGAATGACCGCCAATGCCTTTGCGCTTGTTGTTATGCCCCTGCCTATAAGGATAAAGGGGGCAGTCTGGAATGACACACAAACGAACTTCTTTAGGGCTGTCGCCGGAACACTGGCGGCAATAAATACGGATACTTCTAAGCGGACTAGATGTTTTATTCATACAGCTTTCCTCCTTTGCAATTTTTCATCTAGCCAATTTTACATCTGCTTTGAGGAGGAAATGCGTCGAGTAAAATCAGATATTTAGATACCGCACTTTTCAGAACTACCTGAAGAAGTTAGGCTTGCAGAAAACAAAGAGACGGAATGGAGAAGAGGCGAGGTTATTATTTAAAGGGCGTTTTTTAACGTTTTTATTTTTTTCATTCTTGACACAAAATCCTCGATTGTCGGGCGAATAGTTTTTAAGCTCCGCTGCATTTTTTTATACCCCGCCAATAAGGTGTGAAAACTTATTTTCGGTTTGACCCCATAGACAGCGATCCTTGCAGCCAACTCATCTTGTCGTCGATAAGAGATAAATCCCCCCAATTCTTTTTCGGATAATTTGCACTTACTCCATTTTTCAAGAATCTCTTTTATCAACAATTTGTGAGCAAGGGGGTTACGATACTCTCTCTTGAATTTCAATTTTAATTCTTCTTTAATTTCCTCGTAGCGCACAAATAAATCAAGAGTGTAATTTATGCCTTGTCTCGACCGTCTAAGATCTGGAATCAATGCAGTGAAAATCGATTTTATTCGTGCTCTGTATTTTTTCCTTTCTACCAAATCTAGGGAGGTGTTATTTGCAGCCGCCTCACATTCACGCAGCTCACGCAAAAGCTCATTATTTTCTAACAAAGCGGTCAGTGTTAATTTTTCGGGTTTACGCTTTCGCATTTTTTCCTCATCCATCTTTCCAGTTCACATCTCGCGCAAGCAAACTCAAATTATTTCCTATTCACTTTCAGGTCATAACTACTCTAAAATGCCGCGAATATTACAGTGGGAAGGTTGAAGGCTATATAATTCGCCTATCGATTTTTTCGGCTCATACGATGTAGAGTTCGTTACGTTACAATACCTTGAGAAGGAGGAACGGAATCACCCGCGCCTTGATTATCCGTCGACACTCCACAGGCACGTGACGCTGTTCTTCGTGTACGTCTCTTAGCAACTGGCGCTTCAACTTTTTGTTCCATAACATCTGTCAAACCTTCAACCACATCATCGTCTTGGAACTTGTAGTGGCTCGATCTTCTAAGCATAGATCTTAATTTTCTTATTATGTGCTTTGAGAATATTAACCTCGCTAAATTCTCGGGAGAAAGGGCAGAT
>JAKLHJ010000095.1 GCA_022710205.1 Patescibacteria group bacterium
GATAAAAATGGCCCACGGAGAAAATATCAAAATCCTTTGGTGCAGTTTTATTAGATCTCCTTTATCCGGGAATGAAAGCGAGAAGCAAAGGAATGCAGAAGGTATCAATATAGGGCCGACGAACATCATCCTAGCCCAGAAAAGCACATAGTCCGTTTGCCAGAACATGAATGTTGCAAAATTCCATGCAGCAACCCCGATCGCTATCATGAAAAAGGATTGGTTCATCTTTTGTTTCGGATTGTTTGCCAATACTACAAATGCCAAGATGGTGTTTAGTATTACTGCCGAGAGCAGTAGCAGGGTTTTAAATGTCATAATTTTAGGATTCCGCTGAGTTTTTGTACTAAATTAGCCCGTCTAGCGTTTTTGGTGTCATTTTTTTCGTATGTTGCGGTATCATCCAGGTCTATTATCATCGCATTGGCCTCACCGACATTATAAAAATTGAATTTGTCGACTACTTTGAACCCGAATTTTTTGTATAATTCCAGGTTCTCCTTTTTCTTATCCAGAGAAAATATCACGATCCTTTTGGCCCCTTTTTCCTTCGCGTGCTCATAAGCTAACACCATAAGTCCTAAAGATACAAAGCCTTTTCTTTCGCTCGGTAGTACGGCAAGTTTTTGCAGCTCTGCCAAAGGTTTTTCTTTGAATTTATCCAGGTTGACGAATTTTTCTATCGGGAGCTTGTTGTCTTTTTCCATCACTACCGTAATAGCCCCTATAAGCCGGGCTTCTTTTTTTGCCAGGAAATGCGTTGCTTCCTTGTCAAATTCACTTGCCAGCGCTTCTTCCGGATAGCCGTCTTCTTTTATGAATATATCCTGGCGAAGCTTCTTTATCTCGTCAATGTTTTTCGCGCCTTCTATTTTTTCAAACGTGTAATCCATTTTGTTCCTTTTCTATTTATCGGCCACACAGGTCACCAAGACCGCTTCTCCGGCATAAACAGCCCTTGAAGTCACTTCTTTAAATCCGTGAGACTCAAGCAAGGCTTTCAATTCATGTCTTGTGAAATATTTGTATGCGCCTTTTTTTTGTTTGTTCTTGATTATGTAGTTGTAGAAAAGGATCTTTAGGCTCGGGACAGCCCATTTCAGGGCCCTTCTTATCGTTTTGATCATGCCCAGTTTTTTCTTTTCCATACGGAACGTCTCAATGTATATCTTCCTTGGATCGAACCCGTTCTTTAATGTTGATATAACAAGCCTGCCTCCCGGCTTTAAAACCCTGTGGAACTCTTTCAGTGTCGATTCCCTTCCTTTATCGCTGAGTATGTATATCACATTGTTGGATATTATCCTGTCAAAGCTGTTGGCTCCGATCCCTAATCCTTCGGTTATGTCGCAATAGAAGATATCCGTTTTGACCCCGTCGTTTTTCTTGGTCTTGGCGATCTCCATTGCTTCAGGGATTATGTCGATACCTACATATTTTACGTCTTTTTGTTCGATAAGAGGGATGATGTTCCCTGTTCCGCAGCCGGCGTCCAGAACAACGTTCCCGTCCTCTATTTGTGCGGTTTTTAACAGCCTATTTAGCAGGGTGCGATAAGAGTGTGATTCGTTCAGGGTGTCATAGACCTTAAAATAGTTCTTCCAGAAGTTCTTTCCCAGAATGGCTTTTCTGAAATATCTGTATATATTTTTGCGCGAGAAAGCCCCTAAAGAGGCCGTTAAA
>JAKLHJ010000096.1 GCA_022710205.1 Patescibacteria group bacterium
TATACGACAGTTTCATTTTTAGGTAAATTCTCCTGACCGTTAATTTCTAGCCTTATGCCTCCCAGCTTCATGAGAGTCCAAGCCCAGAAAATCTCGGCTCTTCTGTACATAGTTCTATTACCAGGCCAGATAATGGAATCAAAAATAATGCCCAAGAGCACTATCGTAATCCAGGCCGCCCACCATATTATCGAATGCACCATCCTAAACAGTTTTGACATATTTTTTTCTATCCTTTTAAGTCCACAATTATGCTTCTAAGCTCGCCGCCTAAGTCCAAAGAAGTCCTTTTGTCGACATTGACGTAATATTTTTCAAAACGAACCGGCCTTCCAATATTCACCCTGACTTCAGTAGGTCGCAACCTCCAAGCACCTTTGGGTAACACGCCGAAAGTCCCGTCGATTGATATAGGAACCACCGGTTTCCTGCTACGCTGAATAATAATCGAGGTTCCCCTGCCGAACTCACCAACACTCCCATCTTTTGTCAATTTTCCCTCGGGAAAAATAACGAAAGATTCATTCTTTTCAAGCAGATCTACTACCAGGTGAATAGTCTTAATGGATCTTTTCCTGTCCTTCCGATCCAGAGATATAAAACCAGCCTGAGTGATATGGTACCCGACGAGCGGAATCCTAAACAGCTTCCTCATTGCAATAAATCTGAACGATACGGGCAGTATCTTCAATAATATAAATATATCTAGATAACTCTGATGGTTCGGCGTATAGATAACTGATGTACCGACCGGAATATTTTCCAGACCCGAAACACTCACTTTAACCAAACTAGTATCTACCAAAAGAGAGCCCCATAGCCTTGCCCCTTTCCGATAGAATTTTTCCTTGTCGGCTTTGTTCTTTATGAACAGGGCCACTATACGAGAAACCGATACAATAATAATGCTGTAAAAGAACATTAAGAACCAGAAGACGCCGCTGTGAATGTAATTAAGGATCTTGGTCAATTCACTTCTTCTCTTTTCTTTATTCCCATACGACAAACGATGCGATCGGAGCACAAATGAACTCCTACATATAATAATGTTGTAACTATCGCAACCCGTGCGGGAGGAACGTATACGATCGAACTAAAGAGAATGGCCCCTATTATCCAATCGAGCTGATCCCACGGGAACCATGGCTTGCCGGGCGGCATGTTAAGTCTTCTCTTTATAAAGCTCTTTATCAAGTCACCTGTGAGGGCTCCGCCGCCCATAAGAGTGCCTAAGAAAATAAAATTAACCCTTCTGTAATCGACTAGAGTATTAGCTCTAAAAAAATCGGTCTTAAAGAATAAAAGTGCCTGAATGCCGGCTACGAGCACCCCTACTACAACCCCGACCAATAGGCCTCTCCACGTCTTATTTTTTCCGAATATTTCCCTGCCATGCCATTGAACGCCAAAATCTACTGGGCGAGCAATCTTTGCCAAACCACTCTTGAATATTTCAGGTAACCATATCCGGTTACCACAAGAAGCGGTATGATTGCCTAGTGCGGCGGGA
>JAKLHJ010000097.1 GCA_022710205.1 Patescibacteria group bacterium
CATGTTGGTGTTTAATTAGTTATCATTGAATCTGCATGTTATCATAAGGGATGTTAGCGTGCTTTTGTTCCCCCGCTCATTCGCCGTATTTAAGAAGGAAATCTACATTGATAATCTTAAATGATATCTTTCTGGAGTAGTTTCTGACCACTAGGCCTTCCCTTGGCGTGTCAGCTAATAGCGAGTCTCCGCTAGCGGTAGCTACTGTCTGGGCTATAGTGCCCTGCAGATAATAATCTCCGGTAATTATTGGTACCGTATCTACTCCGAGATCATCGGCTATAGTCTTTTGTGAGCTCTGGGGATAAACTCTCTTAAGCCCTGCCTCATATGCTGTTGCATTAAACAGGTAAAACTCATACTTGTTCCGCTTATACTTATTCCCTTGTATTTTGGGGCCAATAATCTCCCCCTGAATGATGAGCCCCATGCCATTATTTTCGCACCAGGATGTCATTTTATTTTGCAGGTCTTGTTCTATCGCTACGGTCCAGTATGAACTATTATCCGGCTTAAGAAGCTGGAATCGACGACTACATACCCCAAATAACCATTTTTTACCGAATAGGCCTTTGCGTGGGTTGCGAATGCAGTAGTAGGTGGCCGATTGTCCGTCTAACTTCTCTGTAGCAATAAATCGTACTCCGGCCCACTCCGTACAGGCGTGAGGAAAGAGCTGTATCCTGTCTTCATCGGTTTTAGTGATGAATGATGGCATAGGCATGCGATCTGAGCGCCCATGCATGAATAACTTGCGGTACCAGGTGTACCTTTTGAGTAGTTTGTCGATGCGGCCGTTATGTATTGCCATAACGCGCTCCGTTTCTTTTTGTTCTGCCTCCGCCTGGGGATCATATTTCTTTATGCCGAGAAATTCAGTAACGTCCGTGCCAGCCACAACGTTCTTAAGCCTATAATCCTTAAGGATATGCATTGGGAAACATATTCCCTGACTTACCTGGCCACGGAGCTTGATGGTGCGTATCCGGAACTTACGGTCTCTTAGGAACTCAAATTCCGGCCGATCGGGCAG
>JAKLHJ010000098.1 GCA_022710205.1 Patescibacteria group bacterium
TAAGGGTCGATATAAGCCGATAAACGCCAAGGGCTAGCCTCGTACATATAACGTAAAAAGTGATTGAAAAAGGGTATCTCCTATGTTATTATCATCACAGATTTTTTGCTCTTTATACACTCCCCTGTAGCTCAGTCGGTAGAGCATCTGGCTGTGCACGAGGCACTAAGTGCCGAGTGCTAAACTCGGCACGTGCCAGCGGGAAGAAGGAGGTAATAATTGGCAGGAAGTGAAAAGCGCAAATACAGCGATAGGCAGCAATACCTTATACGAGCTGTCCATGCCCGGAGAAAGAAAATCCGGAAAATGGCAGTAGAGTATAAGGGTGGTAAGTGTGAAGCGTGCGGATATGATCGCTGTGCTGATGCTTTGGAGTTTCATCATAACAATGCAACCAGTAAGAAGTTTGGTATTTCGGAGAAAGGATATACCAGAAGCTGGGATGCGGTTAAGGATGAGCTAGATAAATGTATTATGATATGCGCCAATTGTCATCGAGAGCTTCACGCTAAGTTAGCAGCCTCCGGCGGAAACGCCAGAGTGAAAAGCGAGTAAATTCAGGGAAAGCCCGAGCGATCGGGTCAATCCTGAGCCAAGCCTCACCAATCGTGAGGAAGGTGCAGAGACTAGAGACTCGCTGCCTAAAGCCCGGTATATACAGGCTATGGTAATGGTATAGTCCGACTCTCCGGGTAACCGGAGTCAGATCGTAACCAGAGTGTCCGAGGTTCGAGTCCTCGCGGGGGAGCCATTAAAACAAAAAACCTACTGTTTTTCGGTAGGTTTTTTGTTTTACATCGGACCATGGCGAGACGAATTTTGAGCCGTAGGCGAAAAATTCGGCCGCCGCTTATGGTCCGA
>JAKLHJ010000099.1 GCA_022710205.1 Patescibacteria group bacterium
TTGATTGCTATGCTCTGTCCACCGCCGGCGGACTGTGTCGAACGTCATTCCCGCAACGGCGGGAATCCAGGACTTATTAATATTGCTGGATTCCGGGTCAAGCCCAGGAATAACAAATAAATAATTGTGACACGGACTGGATCAGTTGAAGCATGACCTTCGAAGAGATTCTTGCCATGCTCTGTCCCCCGCTCGCGTGACCTCGCGTGACATCCAGGTTATTAGGTTAGACAGGGGTGGCTTGAAACGCCGGGGGTGGATGCTTTTTGATGTTGTAAAGTCGTCATACCTCTGCGAATACCCTAAAGGGCACGAGTGCCGGTATCCAGGAAACCTCTGATAATTCTGGATTCCCGCCTGCGCGGGAATGACAGCATTCCTGGTTTTATGCATCATCCACAAGGATCACCAGATCGACAATCTCCTGCGCCATGACCTCGTCATAGGTCATTTGCAGCGTCTGAGCCGCGTTGTATGCGGGCATGACCGCAATGACTTTTTTGTTTTGATACATAAAAATAAAGTATGCCTACTCAGTCAGCGGCATAATCCTCTGGTATTTGCAGCTTCCAATAATTTACAATTTCCCAATTCACACGCTTTTCGCGCGTCACGGCAGCCGGAAATCTTATCGCCCTGATTGAGATAAACAAGTCCCCTTTTAAGATAGGCCTCTGTATAACCCGGTTTACTTTCGATCGCCCTGCCATAATCCTCAATCGCCTGCTTGTAATGGCCGAGACCTTTATAGGC